>NZ_JASJDK010000025.1 GCF_030065675.1 Mastigocoleus sp. MO_188.B34
AAAATCAGAATTTACACGGTTTTATTTAGTAATATCAATGCTTAGTATTAAGCATAAGCAATTTAACTGGTACTTTATGCAAACAATGTATTGATATTGGTTATAACCAATTTAATACCCCCTTTATAAAGAATATTATTGGTCGATTTTATAGGAATGAAAATTATATTGAGTTTTAACGTTTTTAGGAATCTATCGACTTAATAATTTTGTATAAATAAAGGGATGAAATATTTCTCCTAAGTTAAACCCAGTATATCAAATTGAGTTTAACTTTAGGGAAATTATAGACATGAAAATAACCAAGTTTTGTATTCTCAAAATTCAATAATCCTGGGTAAAAATACATAATAAGTAAATCATCGAACCAAGAAAATCTTACTAAATTACAAAGATGATGTACAAAATACTCAGATACTAGGATTATTTTGCTCTCAAAGGTGAGTAAAATTTTCCATATTATTTTGTATTACTAGTAATCTGTCAAGCAAATATTGAAGGGTAATTTATTGGTACTTAGTTGAGCTACAGGGTTCTTAGATCAATGTTCTTAAATCAATATTTTGTATGTTTGCTGGTATCAGCCTGTCCCTGATAGATATAGTAAAAATGCGAACCCAAATCTTGATATCAACATTTTTAGGTCAAAATTTTTAGAACTGAGATACCAAAATTCCAACTATAAATCATCCAAAGTTGAAAATTACCCTAAGTTGATGTGACAGAGTACCAGTCTTAGTTTTACTGCATATTAACTTATTAATCGAAGGGACAAAATATGAGCCATCCAGAATTGATGGTATCGAGTAATTTACTCGATGAGTTTAAAAAATGTACTCAACTGCAATACAGTGGAAAATTAAACATTAAAAGTTCAAAAGAACATAAATGGAGATTTTACTACCGTCTTGGACGCATAGTCTGGGCTACAGGTGGTACTCACCCTTTTCGCCGATGGCGAAGATACATGGCTCAATATTGTCCAGAGATTAATGTAGATAAAATACAGTTAAGCAGTGATGATATTTCAGAAGATTACTGGGATTATCGTATTCTAGAAATCTTGCATAAAAAGCAGAAAATTAACCGCGAACAAATCAGTACTATTGTTGAGCATACAATCGCAGAACTCTTATTTGATTTAGCTCAACAGGCAAACTTCAATTTTGTTAGCTGCGAACGCAAGCAAGACGTAATCTTGGAAGCTCCAATGAGCTTTACCAGTGCAGATATGTCCTTAAAATTTATGCAGGATTCGTGGAAAATGTGGTCTGAAGGAGGACTAGCAAATTTTTCACCAGACTTAGCGCCGATATTACGTCGCTCTGAGCAACTAGAACAGATGGTTAGTCCATCTGTGTATAAAAATTTTGTAGCTTTGATGAATGGTAAGTATACTTTGCGGGATTTAGCTGTGAAAATGAAGCAAACACCGCTAGCAATTGCACGTTCTCTGCTACCTTATGTTCTCAAAGGCATTATTGAATTAATAACAGTACCCGACCTACCGTTAAAAACAATCCAAAAAAATAAGAAAACAACTCCAGGTAAACCAAACAATTCTGGTGGTTCCCTAATTGCTTGTGTAGACGACAGCCCTCAGGTATCACAAATGTTGGAACAAATATTGATTCCAAATGGGCTACGGCTTGTTAAAATTCAAGATCCTTTACAAGCTTTACCCATATTAATAGAACACAAACCAGAGTTAATTTTCTTAGATCTAGTAATGCCCGTAGCAAGTGGTTATGAAATTTGTGCTCAGCTACGTAGAGTATCTCTTTTTGCTGAAACACCAGTTATTATACTTACGGGAAGTGATGGTCTTTTTGATAGAGTCAGAGCGAAAGTAGTTGGTTCTACGGATTTTATAACTAAGCCTGTAGTTGCAGAGAAAGTCATGAGTGTTATACGCAAATATTTACAGCCACAAAAAATAGCTAATATACGCTAACAGAATAGCGATTTAGTGGATTTTGAAGAAATTAAGGTACTAAAAATTTAATTTTTGCAATTCAAATTTATTACTCATTATATCTTTATTTTTTGCTTGTAGATAGACAAGCTTATACTTTGACTAAATTAAATAAAATCTCAAAATGAGATGACAATAATTCTTCTATATATAAAGTAATTTATCCTTATAGACTTCATTAAAATAGATTTTGCTCGCTCAAGAAAAAACTTTTTAATAGGTAATTAATCATCATGAATACAGTTTTAGTAGTTGAAGATGGATTAACAGATATGGAAATAATCAGTAGTTATTTACAACGTGCTGGATACTCCGTGATAACTGCAAATAGTGGTGAAGATGCCCATAATAAATTAACTCAAAATAAACCAGATATAATTTTTTTAGATGTTATCTTACCAGGCAAAAGTGGATTTGAAATTTGTAGGGATTTAAAAAAGAATCCAAATACTAGCAAAATACCTGTAGTGTTTTGTTCCACAAAAAATACTGATGTAGATAAAATGTGGGGTGATATGTTGGGTGCTGATGCCTATATTTCTAAACCAGTAGATCAAGATGAATTAACAAAAGTTTTGCAGAAGTTTAAAAAGTAATACTAATAATCATTTCATTCAATACAGAATTTTATAAAAAGACTTTTAAAAGATGAATATTTGCATGATAATGTTTTTAAAAACATCAAAAATTCAGTAAAAGGAATATAGATTTGGACAGCAAACATAAATTTTTAAGTTTTAACTTGGGTAATATAGATACAGCCGTAATTTTATTAGAAGATATTACAGAAGTTGTACCAATTTCATTAACAGAAATATGCAGTGTTCCCCAAATGCATAATTATATTTTGGGAATATATAATTGGCGGGGTGAAATGCTATGGATAATTGATTTAGAAGAAATGTTGGGGTATACATCAGTCATACAAGAGGCACCTTTAATTTCAAAAATGATGGTGATTGTTGTACAAGCAGAAGGTAAATCTTTAGGTCTTCTAGTTCGTAAGTTAATTGATATCTACTGGCTAGATACTGATTTAATGAAATCACCAGATCCTCAACTTTTTAAATCAGATATTATTCCCAGATTACATGGTTACTTTATTGATGAGTCCGAGAATATCATTATTAGCTTAGATGCTAATGCTATTATCAAATCTCCTGCTTGGGAAATCTATAGTTAATCGAAATTTATTTATTCTTATTCTTCATATAATGTCGATTTACTAATCATCTCCATTCTTAAATTAAAAAATTGCAAAATAATTCTAATATTTTTCAACTAATTTGTTTATTTTTTTTGTTGTTTGAGGTTTATATTCATGACTGATATTTATCAAGATAGTACAGAAAGAGAATGTCATACAAATGAATTAGATAATGAAGAAAATACACAGGATGATTTCCCTTGCACTCCCTCAGATAAAATTACAGCCATTGTTAATCGTGTAAGTACAGAAAAAAAGACAACTGATGAAATCTTGAAAGATTGGCGACAGCAGTCAACTAAGATAGCCAAGACAATTCGTAAAACTACAAGTATTGATACTTTATCACAAATAGTTAGTTCCGAAATCCGAGAAGTTTTAGAAGTAGATCGGGTTTTTATTTATCAATTTAGTGCTGAAGAATCTGGAATTATTTTAGCAGAATCTATTGCTCAGGGATGGACGCCCACAAAAGGAGAAATTCTCCCAGTAGTTACTTTTGGTTTAGAAACTAAAAGCTTATATTTAGATGCAGTAACAATTGATGATATTGAAGAAGTTGAACTTACACCCTATCAATTACAATTATTAGAAAAATATCAAGTAAAATCCAGTTTAATTCTACCAATTTTTCTCGAAAATGATGTTTGGGGTTTATTGGGAGTACATAATTGTTCTACAGCTTGTCAATGGAAAGAATTCCAAATTAGTTTACTTGAGCGAGTGACAGTTGAAGTTACCCAAAAATTAAGAGATTTGGAAGTCGAGGAAAAATTAGCAGACCAAGCTCAAAAACAACGCTCTCTAAATAAGATTATTGATAAACTCCAACGTCCTTATAAAATCGAACAAATTTTTAAAATTGCAACTCAAGAAGTACGTCAATTACTCAAATGCGAGCGCGTTGCTGTTTATCATTTCGAGCGAGAATGTAATGGTGAATTTATTGCTGAGTCTATAGCTGCTGGTTACTCACCTTTTGTAGGAGATGAAATTCACAATTTCTGGGAAGATACAACTTTACAGGAAACTCAGGGTGATCGCTATCGCGAGCGCGAAACTTTTACAGTTAACGATATCTATCAAGCTGGTCACTCAGAATCCCATCTAGAGATTCTCGAACAATTTGAAGTGAAAGCTTATGCAGTTGCACCAATATTTGTCGGACAAAGATTGTGGGGTTTGGTCACCGCTTATCAAAATACTGCACCCCGTGCATGGAAAAGTTGGGAAGTTAATTTTTTAAAGCAAGTTGCAATTAATTTTGGGATTGCTGTTTCCCAAGCAGAATACATGGAGTTAATCCAAGCTCAGTCAGATCGATTAACTCAAACAACAGAACGTCAGCAACATGTAAGTTATCTGATACGTAAAATTGGTCAAACACTAACAGAAAAATTTACTGACTCTTCCCAGTTTGAGATTATTCTCCAAACCACTGTTGCTGAAGTTCGCCGATTATTACAAGCAGACCATACAGTTATTTATCGCTTCAACTCTGACAGGAGTGGAGATTTTATTGCTGAGTCTTTAGATCGAGGTTGGACTTCTTTTAAAGAAAAACTTACAGAAAAACAAATAGATCCAGATTTACTCCAAGAAAACGCCCACTGCGAGTCTATTCGTTCTTTAGAAAATATTTATAAGACAGACATTGAGCGAAGTGCTTATAAAAATGAAGAGACATACCTTCAAGACCCTCAAGCAATTAAATCTCAACAAAATAAAGCATTTGTTATTAATGATATTTCCCAGGCTCAATTCCCTCGATGCTACAAAGATTTACTAGAACAATTTGAAGCAAAGGCTTATCTAATAGTACCAATTTTTCAAAACAATCAACTATGGGGATTATTAGCAACTTATCAACACTCTGATATTCGTATTTGGGAAGATTACGAAATCAGTGCAATGGGACAAATTGCAGTATTGTTAGGAATAGCTTTACAGCAAGCAGAATACGTACGGGAACTACAAGTGCGATCGCGTAAAATACAACAAGCTGCAGAGCAAAAACAGCTAGTTAGTAATATTGTCGAACGTATCCGTCAATCTACAGGAGATTTAGAAAACCTATTCAACTCTACAGCAAAAGAAATTCGTAGTCTGTTAAGTGCCGATCGGGTTGGAGTATTTCGTTTTTGTGTAGAAAATGGCAACTACGACGAAGGTGAATTTATTGCTGAAGACGTTCTCAAGCCTTATAAATCCATACTCAAAGGTAAGGTTCAGGATCGCTGTTTTAGCGAACAATATCATTCCGGTTATCGCGAAGGTAAAATTCAAGCTATTCCTGATATTTATAATGCTGGTTTTAGTGAATGTCATATAGAAATATTGGCAGAGTTAGAGATTCGGGCAAACTTGATTGTACCCCTCATAAAAGGTGATGATTTGTGGGGATTTTTATGCGTTCACCAGTGTAGGGAACCTAGAAATTGGGAAGAACAAGAAATTGATTTAATCAAACAAATCTCTGGTCAATTTGGAGTTGTATTGCAGCAAGCAGAGTACCTGGAAAAATTACAGATTCAGTCTCAACAATTAACTGCTGCTGCTGCAAACGATAAACAAGCTAAGGAAGAATTCCAAAAACGTGCGATCGAACTGTTAGGAGCAGTCAGACCTGCACTTGACGGCGATTTAACAGTGCGCGCTCCAATTGCAGAAGATGAATTAGGTACAATTGCTGATGCTTATAACAATACTTTGCAAGCATTGCGACAAATAGTTTTACAGGTACAAACAGCAGCTCAACAAGTTGCAGAAAACTCTCAACGTAGTAATGGAGCACTTACAGGATTAACAACCTTAGCTCAACAACAGTCCCACGAGGTGAATGAGGCTTTAAATGAAATTCAACAAACAGTAGATTCAACTCAAGCTGTTGTCGCAAATGCGGAGTCAGTGCAAGTTGTGGTTACCCGCACCAATGCAACAGTCAACCTAGGTGATACAGCCATGAATCGGACTGTGGAAGCCATGGAGACAATTCGTGAAACTGTTGCTCAAACCAGTAAAAAAATTAAACGTTTAAGTGAATCTTCGCAAAAAATCTCTAAAGTAGTAAACCTAATTAGTAATTTTGCAACTCAAACCAACGTACTGGCGTTAAATGCTGCGATTGAAGCAACCCGTGCAGGTGAATATGGTAAAGGCTTTGCAGTGGTAGCAGATGAAGTTCGTTCTTTATCTCGTCAGTCAGCAGCAGCAACCATCGAAATTGAAAAGTTAGTTCAGGAAATCCAAGAGGAAACTGGAGATGTTGCAGTTGCGATGGAAGATGGTATTCAGCAGGTAGTTGAAGGTACGACTCTAGTTAGTGAAACTCGCCAAAATTTGAATGAAATTGTAGCTGCAACAAGCGAAATTAGTAGCTTGCTTCAAGAAATTACCGATGCAACCCAAACTCAAATGTTGCAATCCGTATCAGCAACAGCATCCATGAAGGATGTCGCCCAAATTGCAAATAAAACTGCAGTTGAAGCCAATGGTATTGCAACTGTTTTCCAACAATTATCAGAAATGGCGCAGGAACTATTAATGAGTGCAAGTAAGTTTAAAGTTGACTAAAACAAAGACACATAAACTATTTGCAGTTTATTTTCGAATTTAAATTCTGGGTCAATAAACATAAGGCGTTCTACTAGAACGTCTTTACTCCTAACTCTTGAATTTTGTATAGATCTAGCATCCCACGTCCTTATCATTCATTATTACCCATTACTCATTACTTGTTACTCATTACTTATTACTCATTACTTATTACTTGTTACTTGTTACTCACTCATTCATCCTGATCCCCTAAATTCTGGTTATGACTACAGATTCTTCTATCCGCGAGCAAGGCTATATTTACTTTCTCAGCGAAGCCCCAGAACTATTACAAACCATAGAGGAAGAACTTTCCGATCTCATCGAAGACCGCAGTAAAGCAAAAGTACATAAATTAATGCGTGCTACTCATACCTTAAAAGGGGGAGCAGCAAATGTTGGATTAGAAGCAATTAATAAAATATCTCATTCTCTCGAAGATGTATTTAAAGCTCTCTACAATCCAGAAGTAGATATTGATAATGAACTTTATAATTTACTGTTTCAGTCATTTGAGTGTTTACAATTAGCTTTAAACGCAGAAATTACCGGAAGACCGATAGACCATGATGAACTGCTAGGACGCGCAGCGACAATATTTGCACATTTACAAGAAAAACTTGGTGATGCTTTTGGAGCGGAAACTCACATTCCCACTTCTGAAGAATTGGGATTTGATATTGTTCTATCAATTTTTGAAACTGGGGTGACTCAACGCATTGAAAGTATTACCGAACATCTGAAAAACCCACCACTACCAGCGGAATTTGCTGAGTTTTTATGTGCAGAAGCTGAGGTCTTTCATGGTTTATCAGAATCTTTGAATTTACCTGGTTTTGGAGAAATTGCTCAAGCAACTATTACTGCGCTAGAAACCAATCCTGATAAAGCCTTAAAAATCGGTGAAGTTGTTCTTAGCGATTTACAGAAAGCCAAAGCAGCAATCTTAGATGGCGATCGCACTCGTGGGGGAGAAGCATCACCGGCTTTAATTTCATTTACTCAAGAAGCATTAATTGACGAACAACCAACAACCCCAGATATTCCTAATCCAGGTACCGATTTAGAATTATCAATACCATCGGGAGAAAATATAGGTTTACCTACTCCTAAAATATCATTATCTTCCTTGTCATTAAGAGAACAAATTGAAGAATTATATGAATTTTTAACTCAAAGTATAGATATTAATCAAAAAAAATTAAAACCAAAAAAAGCTAAATTTTATTTAAAAGTTATTCGTTGTATATTAGGTTGGTTCAATCATGAGTTAGATATTGCTTCTCAAGACCTAAGCTTATCTTTACTTATTCCAAACCATAATTCTGAAAGTTCTGTAAAAAGTTTAGAAAATTGGTTGGATCAATTTATTATCTTCTTACAAGCTGAAGAGAAGGAAAGTGATAGTCTTAAAGTCTATCGCTACGGGATCATTTTAACGGTATTATTAACAGTAATCAGATTTAAATATTACCAAGAAGAATCTGATTTTTATCTTCCAGTTATTAACGATATACAAAACAAAATTTCTCAGCTAGCTCGAGAATATAAGAATTTACCTCCTGTCAACGAACAAGAAAAAAATTGGTTGACAAGTCCTCACATTCAAAAATTACTAAAAATCAAAGAAGCTACTCCTCAACCGGAGATTCCAACACTTGAAGATAATATTGTCGAAGCGATATGGGGAGAAGATTTAACATCTATAGAAAACGAGCCAGTAAAAATCGGGGAGCCAGAATTAATTATATCTGCCGAGGATTTAAATGGTTATAGCAAAGAAATCATATCAAGTAATTCTGAACCTGTAAAAATTGTTTCACAAACAGTAGCAGAAACTCAAGAAGCAGTTATTGAACCTGTATTAGAAACAAAAAATCAAAAAGTAAAAATAAAAAATCAATCTCCCACAGAATCTCCTCGAGCAAAACATTCTCGTTCCCAATCATCTGTACGTGTAAACGTAGAAGGATTACAAAGACTCAATTACCTCGCGGGAGAACTGCTAATTCATCAAAAACAGCGAGCTTTACAAGATACACAACTCAAACAAATAATTGAGCAATTAGTTAAGCAAAATCAACGACACCAGTTAACCTTGGAGCAACTACGCGAATTACCACTCTACAAACAGGTGACGTCACAACAGGTGCAAAATTTTGCTTCTGTTGACTTTGACTCTCTGGAAATGGATAAATATACAGAGTATTATCTTAAGCTCAACTCTGCTTTAGAAGAAACACTACAACTACAAGAAACAACAGAATCTTTAGATTTACTACTCAGCCAATCAACTCACATCCATGAGAAAAAACAACGCTTAACCTTAAGTATCATAGACAACTTGGTAGAAGCAAGAATGGTACCTCTGGGTAATATTCTCAATCGTTTCCCCCAAATGGTACGGAACCTAGAAAACCTCTCGGACAAACAAGTAGAACTGAAATTGGTCGGTACTCGTGTTTTAGTAGATAAAGCGATCGCCGAAAAATTATACGACCCTCTATTACATATAGTACGAAATGCTTTTGACCATGGAATAGAAGACTTAGAAGTTCGTCGTCAAAATGGAAAAATAGAAACTGGTTCAATTGAAATTTGTGCTTACCACCAGGGTAGTCAAACAATCATTGAAGTCAAAGATGATGGACAGGGTTTAAATTTAAATAAAATTCGTAATAAAGCAGTAGAATTTGGACTATTAACACCAGAAGCAGAATTTGGCGCTTATAGTTCTGCTCCCACAGAAGAAGAAATTTTAGATTGTTTATTTGCACCCGGTTTTTCTACTGCTGGTAAAGTTAGTGAAATCTCAGGTAGAGGTATTGGGTTAGACATTGTACGTTCCCAACTACATTCTCTAAATGGTTCGGTTACAGTTAGTTCTATACCTCATCAAGGAACAACATTTACACTTAAAATTCCTTTTTCTATGACCACTGATAAATTAATGATTGTTCAAGTAGATAACAATTTATACGCTCTACTTCTAGATTGTATTGAAAAGATATTAATTCCCACTCCCGAACAAATTAAAGAATTTGAAGGAAAAAAAGCACTTTACTGGAAAACAGATAATGACGAGCAGATGATTAGCTTGCGTAAGCTTTCAGATTTTATGGGTTATAATTGCCCGCTTTTTAATGTTGATACTGCTGAGCATAAAGTTTTAAGCGAACATGCGGCAAATATGAAAAGCCCCGTGCTATTACTGCGCAGAGAAAAACAGATGTTAGGTTTAGAAGTGGACCAAATTATTGGCGAACAAGAATTAGTTATTCGACCTTTAGGAAGTACGATTACACCCCCAAAATATGTTTATGGTTGTAGCAGTTTAGCTAGTGGAAACTTAATTTTAGTTATTGATGGAACCTTGTTACCAGAACATGATCAAATGTTAGCGACTTTAGATACTACTTTCTTACCATCAGTAAATAACCATCGTGCTTTGGGTATGGGAAGTGATAATAATCAAACCACGGCTTTACTTAACCCTTCTAAAAATAGTATTAGCCATAATCAGATAAGTTCTCGTGTCGTTTTAATCGTTGATGATGCAATTAGTCTCCGTCAAACCCTTTCACTAACTTTACAGAAATATGGATACCAGGTAATCCAAGCACAAAATGGTGTGGAAGCTTTGGAACAGTTACAAAAAAATCCAAATATACAGTTAGTTGTGTCTGACTTAGAAATGCCACGCATGAATGGATTTGAATTATTAAGTAATATTAGACAAAGTCCAGAATTTATCAAAATACCTGTTATCATTCTTTCATCTCGTAGTGGAGATAAACACCGCCAACTTGCGCAAAATTTAGGCGCAACTGCATATTTAACTAAGCCTTATTTAGAACATGAATTTATTGCTAAAGCTGACGAATTAATTAATTATAGTTCTAAAGAATCTAGTCAATTATTATCAACAAAATAGTTAGTTTTACTATTAATTTAATAGCGAATAGTTAATATAAATAAATTAGATTTAATAACTTAATTAGGTAGGTGAAGAAACGCAGATAGTCAATGTGTTTCTTTTTCTTTTGTAAATAAAGTGGCATAACGGTGCAAATTGATTTTCTACACATATGCTCATTTTCCTTTAAATATCTTTTTGTGGGTTATTTGAAATATATATATAATAAGGAACATGATATATAGTGTAGTGTTTGCCCAGGTTTTGAAAGCGAAAGATAAGTATTGAGAGGTCGTGGGGGATTGACTACTTGTTATAAAAACTCATATATATATTTTTTATGTTTTATTTTTTAATGATAAATCTTTCTTTTTTTAGTATAAGAAATATCAAATGTATAATTTATGAAAATTTTTCATATGGATTTATAAAAAATGAATACTCGATTTGAAGTTATTAAATAGAAATATCAAACTAAATAGTTATAGTTATTTGATTCTAAGTATAAAATGAGCGTTCTTTTAATTCAAAATCAAGAGATAATTTTTATACTATGTTTGCATGGAATGACTTATGAAAATAAATGATATATTTCAATAAAATTAGATTCTATACTTAGTTTTGTTTGTGATAATAATTACTAGGAATTATATCTTCAGAATTTTCCAAAAATAAACGAAAAATATAGTATAAAATTACATTGAAAATACTATTTAATCAATGATATGAACTCACATTTGAGGCATAAACAAAAGAGAAGGCAGGCTTTTAGACATATATTTGTAATGCAAAATACAAATTTTAACAACATAGATGAATTTCTTCATTAATCCTGACAATTTTGTACTCAAAATCATATGGCAAATAATATTGATAAATAATTATGGGTAAGTCTAAGCGTCAGCGAGCATTATTATTAGCTATCAGTACACCCCGTCAAAGTCGCAAGCGTTTATCAGAAGCAATAGGCTATTTACAGCGTTCTGGTTTAGAAGTAATTGCGGAATATCCAGAACAACCCCAAGATATTTCTGAACTAATTCAAACCAATCAAGATGAAGTAGATTTGGTTATTATTGCTGGTGGAGATGGGACTCTGAATGCAGGTGTAGATGCTTTAATTGAAACTAAATTACCTTTAGGTGTATTACCTTTTGGTAGTAGTAATGATTTAGCAAAAACTCTAGGTATCCCTAAAAATTTAAATCAAGCATGTAAAATAATCATCGAAGGTGATATTAGACATATTGATTTGGGATGTGTGAATGGTAAACACTTCTTTAATTTTGCAAGTTTGGGTTTGAGTGTAGATATTACTCAAAAATTAACTAAGAATGCTAAACTCCCCTTGGGAATATTCAGTTATTTTGGTGCAGTCATCCAAGCTATATTGAAATCTCGTCCTTTATCAGTCAAAATTTCTCCCAATAAACCTGTAATACAAACTGTTCAAATAGTTGTGGGAAATGGTCTATATTATGGCGGTAGTAAAGCAGCAGTTGAAAATGCTAGAATTGATGACCAGCAGTTAGATTTTTATTTATTAGAGATAGAACACTGGTGGGAAATCTTTTCTCTTTTACCGGTTATGCGGAGTGGAAATTTTGTTGACTGTCCGCAGATTAGAAGCCTACAAACTCGACAAATTAGAGTAGATACAGGAAAACCTTGTCCAATAAATACCGATGGTGAAATAACTATTTATACACCTGCTACTTTTCGCGTGATTCCCAAAGCTCTACCTGTGTTAGTACCCGCGAAAGTGAAAAGGTGAGCTAATATAGACCTCTTGCATAATTGTTTTGTGGATATGATGGAAGATTTTCAAATGTGCACAAAGTAAGTTAACTTCTATGCAAATTGTGTATGATTTGATTTTGATATATACAGGGTAATTACTTAGAGTGACAGGCTGCATATTTATTAAAGAATAAGCAGTTACACGTCTATACAAAGAAAAATATTTGAATATAATTGATTTTTTCGAGCTACAATAACAATTCCAATGCTCATAATTATTCCATAAATTATTTTTGCAAGAGGTCTTATTAGATAGTTAACAATACACAAAGTATTATCCAGCAATAGTTTCAGTGATAAATTGCCTCAATTTTTTTGTGAGATTTCCCAGAATAATTTCTTTGGGAAAATTGGTAGAGAAATATTTTTACGACCAATAATATCTACCAACTTTTTTATTTAAATTTACTTTAAAAAAGTGTGATATTTATTTTTTTTATACAAAGTACGTATACAGTTACAGTAAAATTTTTAACTCGCGATTATAATTTAAGTTTTGAATATTTTCATGACAATCAAGTGTAATTACTGATTTATTCATCTCTAAATTTCTATTAATATCTAAGCTATAAACACATACTATTCCCAATTGTTGATGAACATTAATATTTTATAACTTGATAAACTTTGTCTTTGTTGTCAGAAGGTTTTCCTATGATTTAGACTTTTAATAACAGGACTATTGAAAAATAAATCTCTACAAAAGTTTTCTGTTTGCCAATTAGATCGAGTTATAACATTTTCAAGTGTTTATCTTAGTAGCTAGTAGCAGTTATTTGGGTGGAAAAAATATTAGCTAGTATAACTAAGTATTAATTGGGATTGCATTACCTTCATTGAAAATATCTGAGGGAAATAAATACAGTGAATAAAATAGCGTTATTTTTCAGTATCAGTTATGTTTTGATAACTTTCTACTTTTTACAAAATTGGTTGAGGTTTTCACGGCGAAACCCCACCTCCAGCCCAGCAGATAAATTTTTATCATTTGTAATGCTGGTAATTACTACTATTTTATGGCCTTTAATTGTTCCTGTGTCTTGCATGGAGATTATTCAGGCTCGCAGACTAGAAGTAGGAACTGTATTCCCCATATTATTTACAGTTTTACTCATCAGTATATCTTTCTACTTTAGTTATTAAATATTGAAAAAATATTAAATGCTTTTTTGATCAATATCGCTTCTACTGATTCTTTGATGGCACACTTTATTTGATAGCCTGTATTGTTCCAAGTCTTTTCCTTGAAAACTGGATACATCATTTCGAACATCATGGCATTAATGTTTTGATATATATTCGGCTTTGTCTATAGGCTTTGACTATCTGAGTGGGTTTATGATTTTTGTAGGTTTATGATTTTTGTAAATGTGTTCGCTGGTAAAGGTGGTAGAGCACAGTGGGGTTATTTTGTTTTCAGTCGTTGTAGTGTTAAATATACTATGTTGAAAATATAGATATGTTTTTCTTCAGGCGTAACAAATTTAATTCTATATTTTCAATATAATCTATTCAGTAAATGCAGGTCTTGCTTTTTGAGTTAGCTGTAATTGTTGTTGTAGACTTTCCCAATTTTCTCGTTCAATTAAGTCAATCAAACAATCCAAATTATGACGATATTCTTGGAGCGAAGTCAATAATTCTTGGCGATTATATTTTGCCATCATTACTCCTAGTTCAGGATTTCCACCACCCACTCGACTGGTATCGCGAAATCCTGAACTAGCTAGTTTTTGAGCTAATTCTACTACTGTATTATCATTTTCGTTTATACAAGCATGCAACAATGAGGCGCTTACCATAACTGGTAAGTGTGAAATCCAACTGACAGCTTTATCATGTACTTCCGGGCTACAGTGATAAATATTAGCCCCTAGTTGACATGCAAGATTTTCCACAGTTTTAAGGGCATAATTTGCGGTTGTATCTACTGGTGTTAATACGTAGGGATTATCCTTAAATAATTTCCTCTTAGCTGCTGTAATTCCACTTTCTGCAGTCCCCGCCATCGGATGTCCGCCAATAAAGTTATTCCATAGAGATGTTGCAGTTTTAACTATAGGTGTTTTAACTGAACCAACATCGGTGATAATTGTCGTTGAAGGTAGATAAGTAATTAACTGCTTGAGTATGGGAACAATAAGTCCTAGGGGTGTACAAATAAATATCACCTCTGCAGATTTTAGGTGACTCATTTCAGTTGATGCTTCATCTACGTTTCCAAGAGTAACTGCTTGCTTGCAAGTAGATTCCTGGCGACTAACTCCAATTATATGATGTCCTTGGTCTCGCAAATCAAAACCCAAAGATCCACCTATTAATCCCAATCCTAAAATACCTATATTCATTGATTTTGACATTTTTATTCTCAATATTTTGTTCTTACTTTACTGATGCACATTCTTTGGTAGTTATAAATACTTAGAGTATTGGATTTCCCCAGGGCATTTTTCAAACTACTCATTTACACTATTAGCTGATTCTAAAATTCCCCAGTCCCCCTGTTTTTCTTTTTTGTTAGAGAAATAAACTGACTCACAATCTCACTAAAAAAGATTTATTCCTATTATTCCTAATAAGGAATGTGAATTAGGGGTTCTTCATTTGTTTCGCTCACAACTAGCAATTCGAGTAATTATTTGGGTTGGCGTCCTAGAGGTAATCTTAATGACGGTAGAAGAATTACTAAAAAAATATGCTTTGGGAGCAAGAGATTTTAGTGCTCTTGACTTGTCAGAAGCTAATTTAATTGGCGTCAAGTTAACTGACATCAATCTAAGTCATAGTAACTTGAGTCTAATTAACTTCAGTGGTGCAAACTTAATATCTAGCAATTTAAGTTATGCCAAATTGAATGTGGCAAGATTGCGGGGTGCTTACTTAAGTAATGCCAACCTAAATAATGCGAGCCTCAATGTTGCTAATTTGATTAGGGCAGATTTAAGCAGCGCTCAATTACAAAAAGCAACCTTAATTCGGGCTGAGTTAATTCGGGCAAATCTTAGCAATGCTAATTTGTGGAAAGCAAATTTAAGTGGTTCAGATTTGCGAGAAGCAACGCTACGACAAGTTAATTTTAATCGTGCAAACTTACACCAGGTTACTTTAAAAGATGCTTCATTGACAGGAGCTAATTTAGAACAAGCTAATTTGAATAACTCCGATTTGGCTCGCTCTAACATGAGCGGCAGTAATTTTCGAGATGCGCAGTTAAAGCAGGCAAACCTCAGTCGTAGTAATCTTAGCGGAGCAAACTTAAGTGGTGCAAATCTTCGTTGGGCTGACTTGAGCGGAGCAAATCTTCGTTGGGCTGATTTGAGCGGTGCTAAACTCAGTGGGGCTAAGTTAGTTGGAGCAGATTTAAGTAATAGTAATCTAACAAATGTAAGTCTGGTTCAAGCCGATTTAACAAATTCAAAGTTAATTAAAACTGAATGGGTCGGTGCGGATCTCACCGGAGCAACATTAACAGGTTCTCGACTTTATGGAACTTCTAGATTTGGCTTAAAAACAAATGACATTATTTGTGAGTGGGTAGATCTCAGTCCCAATGGCGATCGCTCTGTCATTCACAAATTTAACCCTGAAGAATCGAAATGCTTTTTTAATAAGACTTCCCCGACAGTTAAGATTATTGTTGATAAAGCATTAGATTATGAGGCTCATCTCGTGCTCGCTGGTGCTTATTATCAAATTGCTCGTTATTTTCGCCACTTTACCGATGGTGCAGAAAAACATTTAGAGGAACCCCCAAGTATAGAAATTGGAAGTCGCCGTACAGTTATTACTTTTAGGATTAATCGCGATGAATTTTTGTTGGCTGCTGCTTATATCGCAATTATTCCTTTTAAAGATGCTGAATATACCCAAAAAAGTATTTGCATGGCTGTAGATGCAATTACCAGTGAAGATGTTGCTTATTTTTGTTTTTCTAATCCTACTATTGTTCAAAAATTAAAGACACTCATAGAACAAGTTGTTCTTGATATTAGTTCTTTAAAAAAAATGAAAAATTCTTTACAACATTCAGGGAAGAAGAAGTTTTTCCAGGCATCTACACAAATTATTATGACTAACTCAAGCGCTCAGACACTGATGATATACGAAAATCCTAATTTTGGAACAAAAATTGTTAATAACTCTGAGGCGAATACCTATCCTTATAAAGACGACTCGAATAACATACCAAAAATGACAACCCTTTCTCAGAGCATGATTATTGATTTTATTAATGGGTTTTATGAAATTGTTGTCTAGTATTACATTGTTGCTACATTGATAGTACATTTAAAGTTTAGAGACATACCAAAGCCTGTAGCACCCACTTAGGAATGTGGATTCAATACAGTACAAAAGTAGGGTGCTGTTAGCATCGCGTAACGCACCATTCCAAATTTCAAAATTACAGGTTATTAATTAAATTCTCATTCCTTAGCTTGTCTTACCTCTTTATTTACAGGAATTTGAGAATAAATAAATTAGTCATAATTAATAAAAGAAACCATTATGTTTTAATTAATCTGGCTGCATATTAATCAATAACTTAATCTAGGAGGGAAGAAAGTGAGGGACGCTTTTAACAAAATGATGGGGAAGACTCGCTATGTAGTCTCCCGTCTGATGTTACATTTATCTGGTTCGGATGTTGCACCAATTTTAGGTGTATTAAATAGTAATGCCCGCACAGCTGTTAATGCTGATGGGGAAATTACAGTTTTAGGGGAAGTGTTAGTAGAAATTTGTCAAACTCTACTACAGTATGACGAATACTGGCTTTCCGCTAGTAACGAAGGTGAGTTTTTCTGGAATGAAGGTGAAGCTGGTGATTACGTAAACGAATTATTTACCGATTCAGCCGAACGTTACTTGAGCGAGCCTGATTTTAATTCCGATGATGTGGAAGAACCTTTATCCCTTCCAGCTACACGCAATGTAGTTGTGATGATTACGGTTGCATATGAAGGAGAGGAACCGGATTTAGAAACAGACCTTTCTAATATCGAAGCGCTTAAATATGGTCTCAAGGCTTTAATAAATTTAAATTACAAAGAAAAATATCGGGCGATTCAAGTACATTTTTCACCTGCGCGTTTGGGTGATGAGCTTACCAACGATCAGCTTTTACAGTATTATCCCGAACTCATTCCTTTGTAATAAACATAAGTTGACATACTCCCCACATCAATCAATTAGGTACACTAAGTTAAAAAATACCAGTATTCAGGGCGCGCTGACGTGCGCCCTTTTAAAACCCTTCAATATCACTTACCTATCGTCCTGTTCTGGCAATTGTTAAGATTTGATATAGCACAATGTGAAATGCTCATGAAAATATTACGTAAACTTACAGCCGTTTTATTATCCTTAAGTTTGTGTTTAACAACTGTTGCTTGTGGTGGAGGTGTAGAAAATAGTTCTAGCTCAAACCGAAATGTTACTCAAACTAGAACTACTAACACCACTAAAATTAGTGATGGTCAGTATCCAGTACAGCAAGGTTCTTACAACGATGCTGACGGCAGTTATACCTTATTCTTACTCAACAGCAATCCTCCAACTTATACAACCGATAGATTACAAATGGCACGGTTGACTGATGAAGAAATCAAAGAAGGTAAAAGCACCTACCTAAAAGTTGAAAACGGTCAGCCGGCTCTATATTTGACACCGGATTTTAAGTTGGAATTTGTCCACAATGTTACTGAAACAAGGGAAAATCCCCGGACAGGCGAGCAGCAAACAGTTATAGTCCGGCGTGAAAATAGCTTTTGGGCACCCTTTGCTGGTGCGATCGCAGGTCAAGCAATAGGTAGTTTGTTATTTAGACCTCAGTATTATGTACCACCAGTTTATCAACCCGGTGGTGTGTTAACTGGCTATGGTGGATATGGTAGAAGCTATGATGTTGCTGTTGATAGATATCGTGAGCGTTATAATGCTCCGCCTGCATCGGTGAGAAATCGTACTGTATTACGCTCTACTGGTAATCTCAGACGTTCTCCCAGTCGCTCAACTGCAGGTAATCGGAATCGCAATAACACTGGTACCCGTGCAACAGGTTCTGGTTTCGGTGGTAGCAATTTGAGACAATCTGGAAAGAGAAGAACAGTTAGACGCGGTTCCGGAAGCTTTGGTAGTGGTTCTCGTTCTCGCGCTCGACGCTCCTTTGGTAGCGGTAGAGGTAGAAGACGATAAATATTTGAGTAATGAGTAATGTTAGCGTTCACCGCAGGTGCATCTTGGACGCGCTTACAGCGAACAGCGGGGCGCGACCTAGCGTAAGCGTACTGTAAGTATTGCGCACAGTAACAAGTAATAAGTAATGAGTAATGAGTAATAAGTAACTCAACTTGTTACTCATTACTTAAAAGTATCTTAGACAACAGCAGTAGTTTTTTCCCAACGTCCAACAGCTTTACCAATTACTGCTAATTCTTGCATTAATTGCTCAAAACCCTCAGGTGTTAAGGATTGAGGACCATCTGATAAAGCTTTCTTCGGATTGGGGTGAACTTCAATCATTAAAGAGTCACACCCTGCAGCGATCGCAGCCATTGACATTGAAGGTACGTAATTCGCCCAACCAGTACCATGACTGGGGTCGATAGCGATCGGTAAATGAGTCAAATCCCGCAAAACAGGAATTGCAGACAAATCTAAGGTATTACGGGTATATTGACGGTCAAAAGTCCTAATACCTCGTTCACACAAAATTACATTGGGGTTACCCGCAGCTAAAATATACTCAGCAGCCATCAACCAATCTTCAATAGTTGCTGCCATCCCCCGTTTCAAGAATACCGGTTTACTCTGGGCACCAACTTTTTTCAGTAGGGAAAAATTCTGCATATTTCTTGCCCCTACTTGGATAATATCAGCAAATTCTGCGATTGTTTCTAAATCAGCAGCATCCATCACTTCGGTAATAATGCCAAGTCCGGTCGCTTCCCTCGCCTTTGCCAATAATTCTAAAGCACTTTCACCATGACCTTGGAAAGAATATGGAGAGGTTCGGGGTTTATATGCTCCACCGCGTAAAAATTTCGCTCCACTTGCTTTTACACGCTGTGCTGTCTCAATAATCATTTCCTCATTTTCTACCGAGCATGGTCCCGCAATCACCACTAAGGGATGATGCTCGCCAAATACTATAGTTCCAGCAGGAGTATTAACTTTAACTTCAGAAGCTTCTCCGTGACGGAATTGGCGACTTGCTCGTTTGTAGGGTTTTTCTACTCGCAAAACTTGCTCAATCCAAGGACTCACTTCTTGAACTTGCAAGGGGTCTAAGCCAGCGGTTTCTCCCACCAAGCCGATAACAACTTTATGCTTACCAACTATTTTTTCTGGTGTCAGTCCCCAGTTAGTAAGTTCGTCGTTAATACGTTTAATCTCTGCTTCCGGAGAACCAATCTTCATTACTACGATCATTTTTAGCTGCCCTGTATCTTATGAGTGGTTAAGGGACTTCCAATTAAAGAAATATACCATTCTTTTGGGCGTACGTCGGTGCGCCCCTAATAGCAATCAATAGTCATATAAATTATTTTTTGGAAGTCCCTACAGAAATTTTAGACCTCAATGCTTAGTCCCAAAATATAGCTAATGTTGAAGTTATTACTCATAAACTTCAACATTTTGCAAATAATATAGTATTTGACTCGACACCAGAAATAACTAGGAGCGTGATAGCCCCTCACTTTTCAGTAGGGGAGGAAACTCAAGTCATTTACTTCCACCAGAGCGTAAAAAATCACGCTTTGTTTTGCCTACTTTCACGCCATCCTTGTACCATACGACCAATATTTGTAGAGAACTCGCTAAAACCCAGCAGACTTCCTGCTCTGTGTTCATCCCATGAAGCAGAGAGCACACCATAGGTAATACCTAAAACTCCCAGACCAAAGAAACCCAAGTTTACTAGCAATACAGCTAATGGTGGTAACTCAACATTGGCATAAATGAGAAGTAGATAGCTTGTAACTAACGTACCAATACCTAAAGTAGTTGGAACGCCACAAAATACAGCCACCCGTCTAATCATGCGCTGGCTAACCACCTTGGGAATTTCCGTATCTTCTTTGGTGAGGGTTATTTTTTGTGACTGCTGAGCATTTTTTTTTGAGGTTGGTACTCCTTTTTTGGTTGACTTAGCCGGATTTTGACGCTTTTTCTTCGGCTCAAAAGGCAATGAATCATTCTTAGAAGATTCGTTGTTACGTTCTGGTTCGGGAGACATAGGCGTTTAGTTTCTATCCACGAATACCGAGACGACGAATCAAAGTTTGATAGTGTTCTCGGTCTTGTTTCTGAATATACGACAAAAGGCGCTTGCGTTGACCAATAATTTTTAATAATCCTCTACGGGAAGAATGGTCTTTTTTATTGATTCGCAAATGTTGACTTAGGCGGTTAATACGCTCTGTGAGCATTGCGATTTGTACATCAGCCGAACCAGTATCAGTTTCATGAACTTGGTACTCTGAAATTATTTCTTGTTTGTGCTGTTGCGTTAAGGCCATAACCTGAATCCGATTAAGTTTCAATATAATTAATGCAGCAGTTTCTCATATTATCACAGCCCTTATCTTCTCAGATGATACTTGTGAAAACATATGAGAGCAATGAAATTCGAAGTCGAAAATCAATCATCATCTCCATTTGGAATCAAGGAGACGAGCTTTGATTCTAAGTCAAAGACAGTAGGTGCTCCGAACTCTCGATGGAGATTACTGAATGTATACTGATTTCCTTTAATTTTGCGACACTTTTTTATCAAAGGGAATGGAAAACAGAGAACAGGCAATAGATTCAAAGGATTGATGTGCAGCAGTATTTTTTGAGATGGGTATTAGCATAATCATTTTTTTCCAAAACTAAAGATAAACCTTACCTTTTACTTCATCCCATAAATAATCAATTCACAAGTGGGTGAAATGGGCAAAGCTCTCTCATAAAGAGCGCAAAATCATGGGTAAAATAGGTTTTCAGTGATTTCAGAGCATAACTTTACAGAAACTAAATACAATTTGTTATTAGCATTACACACACTCAAATAAACATAATGTACATTGATAAGCGAGCGACAGGGGGCAAGAAAAAATAAGTTAAAGCTTTGTTTTTCTTACTTCAAGTCATCACTTATATTAAAGATTTATTGCCTAACTATATTGCAAAAAGAGTTGATTTTGAAGATTAAATTATCTTCCGAATCAACTCTTTTTGGTTACATTATTTTTATCTACATATACTTCTGTATTTATGAAGTTGAGTTTTATTGATTACCCATTAAATCCATATAACTAAACAACCAATTTGCAGCGGTTGCTCTCCTTGTCTGTCGGGGTCCAAACTCACCAATTTTGTAACCCTTAAAGCCAAGTTTTTCCTTGAGGATTTGTTTATTTCCCTTTGGAATAGAACGAGTAAGTTTAACTGTTGGGGGGCGCTCGGCAATAAAGTTTGGTGGTTCCGGGTATTCTTCTCGCCACTGGGGATCGGCTGCTGTACTATCCCACTTTTGGGAATTAGGATCGTAACGATAACCAAGACAATGCCATACAAGCTTATTTACCGTCGCATCATCGATTTGGTCGTTAAGAATTGCCCAAATGGTTTCGGTATTTAGTGGTGGTAGTTCGGACATGAAAGTGAATTTCAGAAGTGTTTCACTAGTTAGAATAGATATCTAGCACAGAAATAGATTAAATCGCAACAGTACAAAAATTAAGACTGGTATCTAAAAGAATAATCACGATATCTCATATCTTGCACCTCTGAGTATAAACCACGAAAACCTTAAAATCGCCGCAATAAAGCTACATTCTTTTACTTGATTTTTAGGGCTAAGTTAAGCGTTCATGCTTAATACTGAGTAATGAGAATACATCAATTTTTATTGGTGCAAGATGTAAGATATATAGTTTATAACTCAAATTTATTGACGATTACCCCAACTTCCTTGGGAAGAGAGGAAATGTAAGATATTTTGGGTAATAATACGGCTTTACAAGCATTCTCTAAACCGGATTTGGTTCTCCAAATAAGATGAGTGAAGAATCTAATTCTTTAAGTATTTCAGTTGTTAAATCACTAACTGCTAATCCACCAGCTGTACGACGACGAATTGAACTTAGAATAACCATATCGTACGAAAAAGCTTTATTGCTAACTGTCCCAACTACATCATCATTACGAATAATTTGAATGACTGGTTCTGTATTCGATGGATTGTTCTGCAGATATGAGGCAAGCTCTGCCTCAAATAAAGCAACTTGTCCTTCAGTAGTTACACGTGGACAAACATGCAACAATGTAATTTCTGCTTGGTTGATGTTAGCAAATAGTAGAGCAAATTGGATGATGCGAAGGGAATGACTGGTGATATTTTTAACTGTTACGAGTATGCGACTAATGTTATTTGGTTCTTTTGTTAGGCGCATCACAGTAACCGGACAATGGGAAGAATAAAATACACTATCAATAATATTTCCAAACAAACGTGCTTGAAAACTGTCTGTTTTGCTCCAACCCATTACAATTAAGCTTGCATTTTCTTCTCTTGCGACGCGGCAAATTCCCTGAGCTATATCATCATCAATCCTGATAACTGGTTTTACTTGAGCTTGAAATTCTTGACCAATTTTACTTGCTTTGAGCAATAACTGTTTGCTTCGGCGCAGTGAGGTATTTAAACTTGGTTCATCCATGTTAAGATGAGCCTTTGTAATTGAAACTGGTATGACTTTTCCTGACTGATTGCGGGCTAATAATGCTCCCACTTCAATTAAATATTTTTCTGTATGGGGATTGCATACCGGAACAACAATATTAAAGCGATCATTAGAAGTATTATCTACTTCTTCTAACTCTAAACCCAAGTACAAATTTTCTGTGTCTGTGTACCAGATATTTAGACCTGTATTTGTTTCTATAAGTGAGTTAGGAACATTTAACCTGGGAGCAAATTTTGCTGTTAACACAGGACCAAGAATTGATGTCACTAGCATTAGAACAATAACTGAGTTAAAGACGGAATCAGTTATTAATCCTACGTTTTTACCAACCAATGCTGCAGCTAGGGTTGCAGCTACTTGTGGTAAAGATAAAGACCACATTGTTAGGGTTTCGTTCCAATCGTAGCGGTAGAGGAATTTTGCTGTTAGTGCGGCTAAAAATTTGGAAATGATTAACGCTCCAACAATTCCCAGAGTTAGCAGCAATTCGGAACTCAAGCTAGATATAAAGCCAGAGACGTTTAAAATCAGCCCCATATCCACGAAGAAAAATGGAATAAATAAAGCGCTTCCCAGAAATTCTATTTTTTCTTCTACAGGAGAACGACCAACCACATCGTTAACGGCTAAACCAGCGAGAAATGCTCCCACAATTTTATCTACATTAATAACTTGTGCTCCTACTGATGCCAAAAATACTGCTAAAAGCACAAATAAAAATTGATTGCTTTGTTCGTCTCCCGTGCGTCGGAAATATTGTTTCCCAGCCCAGTCAAAGCCAAGCAAAACTATGACTGAGTAAATCACCAAAGTTGCTAATTGAACCGCCAAACTGACAGCAGAAAATTCTCCACCATGGATAGATACACAAATTGCTAGAACTAAAAGCGCGGCGATGTCAGTAAAAATAGTTGCTCCGATGGTAACTGTAACACCTTCATTTTCTACTACTCCTAAACGACTAACAATGGGAAAAGCTAAAAGAGTATGGGAAGAAAGGAGAGAACCAATTAAAATGGAAGTATTCCAATCAAAATTGAACGTTTTGCCTAATATAACGCCGAAAATTAGAGGAATAGTAAAGGTTGCAACACCAAAACCAAGGGAACGTTCTTTCGTTTTACGAAAGTTCTCCAAATCTATTTCCAGCCCAGCAACAAACATTAGGTAAATTTTACCGATGTCTGAAAGCAGCTTCATCGTCTCGCTATCTGTATTTAAAAGTCCTAATCCATCAGGTCCAAGGACTACCCCAGAAGCCAAAAGTCCCACAAGTCCCGGAAGTCGAAATCGCTCGAAAATTGGCGGTACGGTTAAAGTTACCAGCAGAAGAATAGTAAAAGACACTATGGGGCTGTCTGGTAGCCAGTCAAAAAATTGTGCCATTATCCCCAGATTGTTGGTGATTTTAAGAAATTGAACTCACTGATAAAATTGCAATACGGTCGAGATAAGTATGATTTTCTTGGTAGATACGGGATATGATGACCTAGCGATCACAAAATACCTATAGCCAGAATCGAAGTCGGCACGCTTCTGCTATTTGCTAGCGTATCTCTACGGTTTTATTTGTTTCAAAAAAAGTCTTAACTGAACTGTATTGGATAAAATTGGGTCTTAAAGCAATGAAATTCGTTAATAACGAGTTTCAAATGTTTACTTCCTCAAGCCCTTTAATGATTTGCAGAAATTACCAAAGTCCCGATTGAGAAGCAAGTAGTAATCAGTAAAAATATATACAACAAGATTCCCTCAAATCTAGCCCTAATTTATTTAAGAATATAAGAATCACCGTAACCTTAAGTTGATAATGCAGGCTATACCGTTATCAAAAAAACGGAAAGTTCATCAAGCTTAAAGTATGTAGCGACGGTAGCGCCTGCAAAGCGTATGCTTAAAAAACTGAAGTGTTAGCGCAGCATCTCCTATTTATCAAAATTTGTTTTTAGGTATAGGGAAACGAATAAGTTTTTGCTTACTTACTCAGTCAAGCTCATTCTTACTCTATCTAAAAATATCTTATATCTAAATTTGTTAAATAAATACCTTATTGTAGTTGTTTATTAAAAAAATAAACACCCAACTTATTTTATCAGATTAACTTTGAATAAAAATTATTCTTTTTATACGGTTATTCATTGAATAAATATAAATAAAATAAAATTTTCAAAAGACATATTTCCTTAGTACCTTAGTATTTATTTTTTTATCTATCTTCTCAAATCGTTTTTATGTTACAGAGTATAATTACGCACGATAATAAAAAAATACAGTTAAGTCATTTTTTGTCAAAAAAATAACAGGCTCTGAGATAATACAGAGCCTGTGGCGTAGGTGTTAGCCTCTATCCCTTCTCCAGCAAGAAATTTAGGCTTATCTGAACGGTATTGAATTATAAAACCTTGAACTAGTAGTTCACAACAGAGATTTTTAGCAGGTAATTTCTTGGTCTGTAGTTGGGCTTTAGTCTTGTTTAATATATGTTTTATGTGCTAAAGCGCAACTACAAGCATATCAAAACTATTTCGACAGACCACTGGTGCTTTGTAGGATTAATTATGACATATTTGTTTGTAGTCAAAAGCCCCCCAGCAACATAAAATTGTAAATCTCTACAAACCCGGCAAGTTAATGTGATGGAGTACCAGGTTAATTTAATACATTATATAATTAAGTGGCATATCCACATTGCTCGTTCAGGTAAGGGATAAGGCAGAAATAAACAGAAATTGTGCTAAGGTTTACAAAAAACTGCGAATGAGTCCTTTATTTAGAGATGGAAGCTGAAATAGTTAAGTTATATTACTTAAAATCAAAACACAAAGGAAAATACAGGGAAGTCTTCGTGTCTTGCTATTATATCTCTCCAAATAGTTTTCACAACCTAAAAAGTTGAATTAATTCTATCTATTATTTACCCTTCAACCTTGTAAAGAGAAATCTGAAGCTGAAGTAACAGGATTGTTATCAATTTCCTGTAGATATCCTACTGCTAATCTCAATGCCTCTAATCTATCCATGACAAGATTCTGCTTTGGTAAGATATCAAAAATTCCTAATTTTTCTAGTCTTCTCTTAATAGAACCCGCTGCACCAACGATAAATACTTGACGACGCTTCTCAAGTGCTTCTTTAATAGTGTTTTCAATTGCTAATGAAGAAGTAACACCAAGTACGGGAACATCACTTAAATCCAAAATCAAGACATCGTGATCTTCCATTGCTGTTTGTTCGCGGGATATTGCTTTGGATACCCCAAAAATCATGGGACCACTGAGATGAAATAACAAGATGCGACCATTTCCTTGATCGAGTAAATCCTTCTCATCTTCGCTCATGAGAATTGCATCATCTGCATCAGTAATCGTTTTTACATCTTTAGATTGGAGATTACTCAGGCGTTCGATAGTTAATATATTGGCAACAAATACACCTACTCCCACAGCTGCAATAAGGTCAACAAATACAGTAAGACCTATCACGCCATACATAATTAATGCTGCTTTTGGAGATACTTTGTGAGCGCGTTTGAGGAAGCTCCAATCAATAATATCTATACCAACTTTTAAGGCAATACCTGCTAATACAGCTAGGGGTATATCTTGAGTTAAAGGTGCAGCCCATAGAACTACTACAAGCAAAATCATTGCTCGGGTTAAACCAGAAAGAGCAGTGCGACCACCACCTTGGATATTAACCACAGTTCCCATGGTTGCACCAGCACCAGCAATACCACCGAATAAGCCAGAAACTACGTTACCAATCCCTTGACCGATAAGTTCTTTATTTGAATCGTGCTGAGTACGTGTCAGACTATCTGCAATAACCGAAGTAAGTAATGCATCAATACAGCCAAGCATACCTAGAACCAAAGCATCGATGAACATGATTTGGAACTGAGATGGGCTAAATTGAGGCAACTGTAATGCAGGTAAGCCAGTAGGTATTTCACCTATTCTCCGAATATCAACATCACCAAATACGAAAATTGAAATTAATGTTCCCAAGACCAGAGCCACCAACTGAGGAGGAACCCATTTTTTTATCGCAGATGGTGTAAATAAGAGAATTGCTACTGTCAGGGCACCTAAACCTGTTTCAATTGGATTGATGTTCTGTAATAGGGTGGGTATGTTTTGAACAGTTCCAAGTACACCACCTTTCGGACTAGCCTGTCCTAAGAATGGTGCAGTTTGAAGAATCACCAGGATGATACCGATCCCAGACATAAAACCGGAAATTACCGTGTAGGGCATTAGGGTGACGTATTTACCCAAACGCAACGCCCCAAAAATAATTTGCAAAGCCCCAGCCATCATGACCACAGTAAATGCCATGGCTAACCCTTGTTCGGTGCCATTAGTTGCAGTTAAATTGGCAATTACTGCAGTCATGACCACCGTCATTGGTCCGGTTGGCTCGGAAATTAGTGTTGGCGTACCGCCGAAAAGAGCGGCGAAAAAGCCTACTAATACTGCCCCATAGAGACCAGCCTCAGCCCCAGCCCCAGAAGCAACACCAAAAGCCAAAGCCATTGGTAGAGCAATAATGGCAGCAGTTAAACCACCAAATAAGTCGCCCTTGATATTTCTAAAATGAATGCGATTAGTTATCTGCATTTTCAGATTTTTTTTAATCAAATAAACAATGATTGACTGAGAAAATAGGAATGATTCCGATGTGATATAACCACACATTTATAGCAATTACCTGATTTTTGAGACCAGAAAAAGTAACACAAGAAAAACTTACTGTTATTACTTGCATTATTGTTTTTTTGCTAAATTATGTAAGGAAAATAATGAGTCCAATGATAAAGGAGTGGTAGTTATATCACTTTGATGCACAACTATTTAAGACCTTAGTTAAGTACTTTGGCCTGGAAAATTTAATCTGTATTAAAAATAGCTTACATGGTTTCAAACACTATTAACTACTATCTGAAGTGCAATTATAAAAAAAATCTTAGATATGTTCCATAAGAAAAAGTTTACGTTTCATTCGTTATATATTGAAAAAGCAGATAATCCATAATTTATTATCTATGGAATTCATAGTTTTTGGTAATAGATTTGTCACATTACATGGTGTGCTGAGTAAGTTATTCTGCCTGATATACATAGATCTAAGCTTGTAATTGTAAGTTTTCATTAATATATTCGAACTCAATGTAAAAAAAAGGTGTTATGGATTTTTCCTGTCTCCCTTAGGATGTACTCTAACTAAAATAATAGGAATGTGAAACTGTTAAACAATAGGATAAGAGAGGATTTCAGTGATATTTCTTTACAATTTATCCCGCTATCTCAAAACCATTCCACTCGTAATTGGTTATGACTACTCCTAGCTTATGGACACATTCTAGAATTTAGAAAACGTAACAATGAATCCGTAAATGCTAATTCTAAATAACATGAGATAAAAATCTCTCCATATATTATTTCTAGAGAAAAATCAAATCGCTGATAAGTCAATTTTTACTAAAGTTGATAAATTAATTTTTACTAAAAACTAAACAAAATGTTCCCCTGACATAGTATGGGAAAGATATAAAAATATAAACTTTGGCTAATAAAAAATAGTAAGCAAGATATTCAATGTCAACTAGCAAAGGACTATGATCTGGCAGAGTAAGATTTGAAAGTAAGATTTGAAAAATAAAAATTTCTAACGCTTTTACCCAGGATTAATCAAATATCAGGCGTGAAATAAGCACACGTCGAATATGTTACCTGATTGCAACCTAGGCTTAATTATCAATAGGTAGTGCAATGCCCAGGTTGCTTTCTGGGCTTCTAAATACCGGTATTTATGAGCATTATCTTGAGTAGAAGTCGTAATATTTAACTTCATTGACTAGTTTTTAATCCAAAGTAGGTAAGAACTAACTCCAGATCACTATTATTCCTTATTTCGTGAACTTCACCTGGTTCCACTACTGCACAATCGCCAAGAAAAAGAGGATATTCTCGAGCATTTATAGAAATAACTCCAGAACCAGACTCAACAAAGAATACTTCCCACATATCTTGATGAGCATGAGCAGGTGAAGTTTGTCCTGGAGCAAAACGTGCTTGAGAGAAATTTGTGAGGTGAGGTAATTCACCTGCACGCAAAATTACCTTTTTCCTTATTTCAGGGTTATGAGAAACAGATTCTTCTGCTAGTTTACTGAGGGAAATAAATTTCATTCTGGTCTTAGATCGTTATCAATTTCCACAATACCGCTAGAGCCATCAACTGTAACTTTTTGTCCATCTTGTAACACCCAAGTAGCATTTTTGACGTCCATTATTGCAGGGATACCATATTCCCGAGCAAGAATAGCTCCATGGGAAAGTCTACCACCTGCGTCAGCAATTAAACCCCCTGCTCGAACTAAAATTGGTGCCCAGCCAGCATCTGTGTAAGGTAAAACCAAAATTGTATTTTTATCGATATCTATACTTGCTTCAAAGCTGTGCAAAACTTTGACCTTTCCTTGAACTTTTCCTGGGCTAGCTGGAATACCTTGTAATATTTGTTCGGATACTTTATTCGCAGATTCCAAAGGCGATAAAGGTGCATTGCCATATACTAACAGGGGAACTCGATTGAAATGTTTGTCTTCCTCGAACTTTTCCTGACGTTTTACTATGAGTTGAGGCAAATTATCCAGTAAGCTTGTATTGCGACTTTCAATAAGAGCTTGTACTTCTTCTAATTCTAGAAAAAATATATCTCCAGGTTGTTTTAGTAAACCGCTTTTTAACAGTTGTTTTTCTAAAGCTAAAAAGGACCATCGTAATTCAGCTAGCAGTCGAGAATAAACTTCTGATACTTTGGCTTTGAGGTTGATTCTTCTTTGTACTGCTCCTTGATGTTTGCGCGACTGCTTTTGACGATTATTGTTTAGTGGTGGAGTATTTCCTTGGATCAATTGCACAAATAATTCTCTGACGACTTGAGGATTTTCCTTCCAAGTAGGAACGGCGATATCCGTACCGACCTCACTTAAATAACCATAATTTTCTAAAAATTGGTTAAATTGAGTCAGAATTTTTATACCCTGAGATGTTTGGGCTAGTCCTTCTAATACATCGTCAGGTTCTGGCTTTGGTAATATTTGTTTAGCAGCAATTGCTAATTCTGTTAAGGCTTTGAGTGCTGCGACTTCTGGATCTTTTTGACGATCAATTTCAGAATCTTTGGTTCGCCAAACTGCTTGTCGTAATGCTGCGCTTAAAGGAGCCAAAATACTGTAATAAGTTGTGCGACGCAGCATTTCCAAAATAAAATTAATCCTTTCCAATAAAAGCTTAGGCTCAAGATTATCGCCGGGTAATTCTTCTAGCTCCGATAAGGCTGGAGTAAATCTTTGACGCAAATCCCGTTTAAAATCTTTTTCCAAACATAATTCCCTAACTAATAAACGTAGAAGTCCAGGAATATTTCGTAATGTCGATTCGATAGGTGGTTTGGTAAATTTAGCTCCCCTTGTCAAAAATTCCAAACTTTCTGATGGTAATCCCATCCGATTAAATATCTCTCCCAGGAGAGATGCATTAAAATAAGCTCGAGAGAAGTGTAAAGTTGCAGTTTGGTTAAAATCTAATCCTAAAGCTCGTTCTGATAATACAATGCTAAAAATAGTACCCCAGACACCACAGGTAAGGGGGCGATTAATGGACCAAGTTAAAGGACAAATTGTCCCTGGAATAACTTCTGCAGCAATTTTACGCGTCCAAATCGGTTGTAAAGTTGTAATCGGTCGAGCTTGTAATACCCACAAAGTTTGCCCATCATAACACCATTCAATATCTTGAGGAATGCCGTGATAGCGCGTTTCGATTTGTCGCGATAGGTAAGCCACTTGTTTGATCAATACTTGTGGAACTTTACCCGAACCTTCCAATTGAATTAAAGAATGGTTTTCCCCATCTGTAACAAAGGCGCGATATTGCTCTGGAGTCACCTTTCCCGAAACCACTTGGGTGGGGCTACCCGGTAAAGCCTCAATTACTACTGCATCAAGTTCTTGACTCATGGGATCCCGACTAAAAGCAACCCCCGAAAATACCCCACGAACTTGTTGCTGGATGAGGATTCCCATTGCTGCGGATTTCAAGCCGCGATCGCTACGATATTGTAATGCTCTAGGGCTATCATAGGAAGCTTGAATTTTGACGATTGCTTGTTGTAGCCCTTCTTTTGTTGTGACGTTGAGAATTGTATCGTATTGTCCGGCAGCAGAAGAATATTCTGTATCTTCACCAATAGCTGAAGAACGTACTACTAATGGCGATAATTCTGAAGGTTGTAGATAATCAATTAATGGTTGTGGATCGTCATAGGGTAAAAGCACCCAACCCTTGGGAACGGGATAACCCCACTGATTAATTTGAGATAATCTCGCAGCTTTTTCTCCCACAAATGCTGCATCTAGATCGTCATCAAGGGATAATATAGTTTGTTCGCCACGAAATAACTGAAATACAGCTTGGGAATCAGCTTTCGCTTCCTCTGGAGATAAATCTAAATCATCAGGGATTTGAGTATAAATCCAAGCTATTAACCCGGATAAGGCAACTGCTGCCAGAATTTTCGGAGTATCATCAAAATGTAAAACCGCCACAATAATTGGGATCGTCACCAATACCCCGAACTTAGCTATGGTTCGCGATCGCAAAATACTAAAACTAATACTGGCAAATAAAAATATAAATACCGATGCTAAGGGATCATGAAGTGCAAATCCCCAAACAACATTTGTCGTTCCCGCACCTCTACCAATCCAATATCTCCCAATTACTAGAGCAAATAAACCAATTAATTCCCAAGCCGATCCGTGACCAAAAAATGTTCTCGCAATTAAAACTGCAACAATTCCTTTCAATGCTTCAGAAAGAACTGCCAATATTCCTACTAGCGTACCACCATGGTAAAAAGCAGCAGAAACGCTAATATTCCCAGTGCCAACCCTCACTAATTGCTGTTGGGTCAAAGCCTTTGTAATCCAAGCAATTAGCGGAACTGCACCCAAAATTGGGCAAACAATTAAAACAAGTAAGGCACCCCATAGTTCGCTCATACGTAAATTATGTTATAAACTTTAGAATTCGTTTCCCATTTCAAATCTAAAGCTTTTCTGAGTATTTCGGGGCAAATTATAGGTCAAATTAAGTAGGGGCGTTGGTTACGTTCTACGCCCCCATTGTTCGCTAATATTAATTTATTTGATTTTTGGGTGTTATACAAGAACTGATAATTTTAGAGATATTCTAGCTATGTTTAGAATACAGCAATAACAGTAAGGGAAAAACATGATTAACCTCAAGTCATTGACCTCAAAAATGGTTAATTTTAAGCATCAATAATCTTGAGGATTAAATCTTGAGTCTCAAATATTGAGTATTAATATCTATAATCCCCCTACGTGTTTTCGTATATTAACTGCACTAAAACACTTACTACACCCTAGTTTTGTACTCAATCAATAGATATTTAGTTAATAGCGTAGGCGGAACTGAGTGCCCAAATAATTAGAGCGGTAATTGACCCCAAGATAAAAATACTCGAAATCACAACTAATTTTGGAGAGTCAGCACCCTCAAATTTCATGATTCCTCTATTTAAGTCGGACATAACGAAAACAACCCCTTCTATTATGGCTTTGCGACAAAACTAATAGGTTTGTTTCGATTTTAGTCTCTAATTTCTACTTAAATGTAACTTTCTTAATACCATTTTTATTAAGCTTTGTAATCGTTACACATCTACACATAACTTTATCTTTCAGAAAAATATTTTCAAGTATTACGTATTTAAAAGGTAGATTACTATACAGAAAAAATATAGCTTTCAGATTTTTAAAATTATACCAATTCAATAAATCATTACAACAGATTATCCCGTAGAGACGCGACAGAGGCTAACGCCGACGCCGCAGGCTCTGTCGCGTCTCTACAAAATTTATTTGTCTCACTATTTTTCCAAGTTGGTATTAGACTTTAAGATAAATGATTTGACTTCTTGTCAATTCAACTATTACAAAATGCAAGTACTCCAGCAGGAGAACCCGAACCATCACTCAAGCGTAAAACTCCAATAACTAAAGTTGTCCCGGTGGGAGATAACTGTTCTAAATTGCTCAGATTTTCTAATACAATGCGGGGTTTTTCTAATACTAAGTGGTTAACAGCGAAAGTCTTATCGTTACCCGAATCGACTCCGTGAGTATCAATACCAACTCCAGCAATTAGCCGTTTTTCGAGTAAAAAATGTACTGCATCAAGACTAAAACCTGGAAAGTGTAGATTTCCTTGGGGATCCTGTGGAAGAAAAGCATCGCAAGCACCCCATTTGTCTTTCCAAGCCGTATTCAGTAAGACTAAAGACTCAGAAGGTATTTCTCCATTTTGTGTTTCCCAAGCAAATACATCTTCAAGAGTAAGTTTATAGTCAGGATTAGCTAATGCTTGCTTCCGAGCATCTATAACTACTGCGGGTAAAACTAAAGAGTCTGCAGGATATTTATCGATACCCATGCCATTCAAATGAAAACTATTAGGTGCATTAACGTGAGTCGCACTGTGTTCCCCCATTGAGAAACGACGCAAATAATAACCATCATCAGTCAAATTGGCTACTGTTTCAAATTCTACTGGTGGGTCACCTTCCCACTGGGGGATACCAGTATCAATTGTGTGACTGAGGTGGATGACACGGGAGTAACTAATAAAGTTTTGGGAACTCTTTGATGTAATTTTTGATCTGGTTTTTGCTGTAATTTCTGTTTTATGGGTGTTTTGTTTCAGATTAGAGAAAGTTGGGTTGGAGTTCCGCGTTAACCTGGCTAGTGTTGCTTCCATGACTGCTGAGGTTTGACCCGTTACTGTAAACACCAATGCTTCCCGATAAATTCTTTGGGCATTGTGATGAGTGTAGTTAGCCGCTCCACTAGAAACAGTAACACAAGCATGGGCGATACGTGCCGCAAGATCTATTGACCATGCTCGTAATTTTAACTTTACAGATAATTCTACATCTGCGGGCTGCTGGCTTATTTCCCTAATTTGTTGTCGACATTCCCTGAGTTCTTTATTCAGAGACTCAAAAGCTGTTTGAATAAACGGAAAAGGTTTTTTTTGTAATGTCGATTCAATGAGGTCTAACCCAGCTAAAGCACAACCTATCACCATAGGAGTACTTTTAAGAACCTTGATGTGATCGTTATGATTTATCCAACTAGGGGCTTTGACTGCAACAACATTTTCCAATGCTAAGAACCAACTATTTAAAGTTGCACTCACTGTGTTGGTTGATGTCATTGCTGCTAAGGACGCGGGATCGGAAAACGTTATTGAACCTCCACCTTGCTGTTGTGTTCCCTGGAAAGGTACAACTCCAAAAACCGCACGACCATCTGACAAGGTCGCAGCAACAATAAAGTAATGGAAATAACCATATCCTGTCACCCAAGGGACAAAACCATCTAATTGATATCCTCCAGGGACAGCGATCGCTTCAGTTAAAGGTTTTCCCTGACGACGTAATTGGGAAAATCCAACACCTACCAATAATTCTCCAGTTCCCATATAGGGGAGATAATCTTCTTGCAAATGAGAATTGCTACTGTTTACCAACATACTTCCGGCGCTTTGATGTTGGGTTTGTAAGAAAGCTAAAGCTCCAGAATATCTAGCTACTAATTCTTGAAAATCACTAAAATCATTTTGTCCTAATTCCTCTCCACCCCAACGATGAGGAACCTTCAAAGCCAATAAACCCAATTCACCAAGCCCTTTAAGTGCTGTGAGTAAACTATCTGGATTGGAATCTATATCATTGGCTATGGGTGCAACTCGGTCGACTAGATAAGACTTAGCAATATCTAAAAGATTATTGGCTCCCCTTGTAGAAACTGGAAAATTATTCTTACTTTTCACAGGCAGTACTGAAATTATTTTTCTGTCCTGGCTTACCTATAAGAATATCTTACTCAAAATTTATACATAAGAGATCGCAAATAATGGGGAAGAATAAATAATCCCCCAAGACCCATGTTAATCGAGACCTGAGGGGTTCAAATGTTGCAGCAAAAAGTGAATCACTCTTTAGTAAACAACTATTAGATTAACTTCGGATTATAGCCTGGTTAAAATCACTTAAAGGCTTGCATGAAGTTACACTTTATTTTATTAATTACTTGAGAAAATAAAAGTAATATTTCACACCTTTGGTACGAATAAGATTTTTTGATGATTCTGTTCGTTTTCTTATAGCCAAATTTTATGATAAAGTTGCCTAGGGCACTTAAGGGGGAAGACCCCTCACTCCTTGCATATACGAATTAAGCTTAGGACTATTAGTTGTAAAAGTTAATTCCGATTAGGTTTCCCCCTTATTACTATTTGTCACCCTGGGCGTAGAAGAAGGGTTATTTAATGTATCACCTTCTTCAGCGCTCCCCCTTATTTAGAGAGAATTATAATTATATTCGCTCAAAAATTACCCATTCATTGCATAGTATAATTAAATACATTTAATTAAGAGGCAAGGTAAAAACAAAAGTAAAATGATTTATTCCGACAAATTTTAAATCAGCTATATCTAAAGTCTAAAAAAACTTAATCCCAAATTTCAATGTTCTAAAAGTTACTTCTAAAAGGTTTAGTTGGAGTAAATTTAATAGTTGTGGGATACAAGTACAGAAATAAAGCTGTGCGATCGCAAGTAATAAGTTTTATATAAATAAATAATCAATAGTTCAGTCTATTTGCGTAGTAAATTTACTTTGTGAAAATCCCCTCGAACACTAACGATTATAAAAACTATCTGTTTGTGTCCGAAGGAGGATATAGGTAATTAGCAGAATAGTCTAGCTTGAAGCTTAAAAGTAGATTTAAGCAGCAGCAAATTCTGTATTTGCTTCTGTTTCGGATGCTACGCTATCCTGCACTAATAAAGGTTGTTCCTCTTGGCGCTGTAACAAATTGCCAGCAAATACCCACATAGCATTAACCTTACGTTTGCGCCATTCATCTATCAAGACTTGAACTTCATTTGCAGACATCCTGCGCATCATTGCTTCATACAAATATGCTGCATGGCTTGTTTCATCTTGAGCTATACTGAGCATTCCGAGTTTTAAGGCGCGAGTAACAGTATCTTTTTCCGGTAAAGTGTTTGCCATACGGGTAAAGTCTTTACTCTTTTTAAAGTTGGCGATCGTGTTTCCATGACATAGAAAACTGAAAATTAGCTATCCAAAATTGGAAATATTTTAGGTAAATAAAATAGTTGAAAGCTAATACCAGAAGAGTGAATAGCCTTTGGAGGTGATTTTAAGATCTAAAACGCGCCCAACTCCCACCAACGAATATACCTGCAGCATGTGCCCAGTATCCTGCACTACTAGGATTTACTCCACCATTAATATTTAAACTACCAACACTGTAAAATAACTGTTGTAAAAACCACCACAAAAGATACAACGAAGCAGGTACTTCTATGGGAATAAACACAATTATTAAAGGCAAAATAGTATCAACTTTAGCCTTGGGAAATCTAAACGCATATGCTCCTAAAAGAGAAGCGATCGCTGCATTTGCACCAATTAAGGGTACTTTCAAAGTAGGTTCAGCTAAAATTTGGATTAAACCAGTAATAACACCACAAATCAGATATAAACTTAAAAATTTGCCATGACCAAAGGCTTTCTCTACCGATTTACCAAAAACCCATAAAAACAACGAATTACCTAATATCTGACTGAAACTCCCATGAAGAAACATTCCTGTGAGTAAAGACGTCGAACTTAATATAACTACTATCCAAGCTGCAGGATTACCTGAAATTGCATCGGCAATTGCCAAACTAATTTTACTGGGAATGACTCCCCAACTGTAAATAAAATTACTTAATTCGCCACTTAATTCTAGTTTTAGTTCCCAAAAAAATAACATTATATTAATACCAATCAGACAGTAAGTGGCTACTGGTATCCTTTTACCGCGAACATTATCACTAATAGGTATCATTGCAAGTTGGAATTTTATTAGATTTTAGATTGCAGGACGTTTGAGTAAAATAACAGATTAATAGTAAATATTCACATTTGTCTCACTATTTAAAATCTGTCTTTAGTGATAAATAACACTTTTAAAACAGAGGAAAAAATATTTTATTTTCTTACCCCTCAAAAACTAAGTAATAGCTGACTATACTAATTTATTTATCAATTTGAAGAACCTAATTTTTAATACCTCAACTTATAAATCGATAATGATAGATTTAAAGAGCCGAAAATATTCAATTCTTACGAAAGGTATCAAAACTACACTATAAAAAAAACTTGATGCTGGTGAATATGGCAAGATTGAAATTAGAATATATCGAAACACGCGATCGCAAACTAAAATGTTGGCAAAAATACTTGTTGGACGGTACCAAATTGTCAAACATTTAGGAGGAGGTGGTTTTGGGGAAACATATATCGCCCAAGATACCCACTTACCTGGTAAACCTGAGTGTGTTGTCAAAAAATTAAAAGCTCAATCAACAGATTTATTGAACCTGCAAACAGCTAGACGTTTGTTCGATACAGAGGCTCAAGTTTTACATAAATTAGGAAACCACAATCAAATTCCGCAATTATTAGCTTACTTAGAAGAAAATCAAGAATTTTACCTCGTTCAAGAATTTATCGCTGGTCATGACCTTTATCAAGAATTAATACCCGGAGAGAAAAAAAGCGAGCAGGAAGTAATTTCTTTGTTGATAGAGATTTTACAAATATTAGAATTTATTCATCAGCAACAGGTAATTCATCGCGACATTAACCCTGGAAATATTCTGCGTAGAGAACAAGATAACAAATTAGTTTTAATAGATTTTGGTGCAGTTAAACAAATCAGCACACAAATATTTACTCCGGAAGGAAAAACTAAATCTACTGTAGTGATCGGTACTCCTGGATACATCGCCGCAGAACAAGCACAGGGTTCTCCCAAATTTAATAGCGATATTTATGCTTTGGGGATAATTGGGATTCAAGCATTAACCGGACTTGCTCCCGAAGAATTAGAAAAAGATGAAGAAACTTATGAGATTATTTGGCGAGATCGAGCACAGGTTAGTCCTGGGTTAGGACAAATTTTAGATATGATGGTGCGCTATGATTTTCGTCAGCGTTTTTCTTCAGCAACTGTTGCATTGGAATCTTTGAGAAAGTTAGAACGGCAAAAAAATCAAACATCAAAAACATTTCTTATTTCTCCGAAATTAGAGCAATTAAAACCTGCGATTTCCTCCAAAATTAATTATAAAAAAATTATTATTAAATCATTAGCTGCAGTTATTTTAGTAATTACTGGGGGTCTTATATCTTTCTCATTAGTAAAGATTATAGGTAAAGAAAATGCTAATGAATTATATAAGAAAGCTAATACATTTTATGATTTAAAACAATATGAAAATGCGATTAACTCTTATGAAAAATTAGTTGATATTAAACCCGATTTTTCCCCAGCCTGGAATGGTTTGGGTAAAACATTTTATGATACAGGAAAATACCAAGAAGCATCAGAAGCTTATAATAATGCAATTCAGCTAGAAAATAATGATAAACAAGCATGGATAGGTAGAGGATTAAGTCTATACAAACTAAAAAAATATGAAGATGCTATTAGCTCATTTGACAAAGCATTAAAACTGGATGAGAATCAACCAGAAGTTTGGAATTCAATGGGTGAAGCTTTAAGTAAAATTAATCGATATTCCCAAGCAATTTATGCTTACGAAAGAGCAACTAATTTGAATCATAAGTTTGATGTAGCTTGGAACAATAAGGGACAAGCCTTACATAAACAACATCGCTATAAAGATGCAGTACAAGCATATAAACAAGCAACGGGTTTAAAAATTGATTATGTTGAAGCTTGGTATAATTTAGGTAATGCCTATGCCAGATTAAAAGAGCATAAAGAAGCATTTGAAGCATATGAGAAAGCTGTGCAATACCAACCAGATTATTCCCAAGCATGGCTATCTAAAGGTAATATGCTGATTAATCTGGAACGTCATGAAGAAGCAATTGAATCTTTTCAACAAGTAATTAAATACCAACCCAAAAGCTATAAAGCTTGGTTTAATAAAGGTTGGTGTCTGCACAAAATTAAACGTTATGAATCAGCAGTTGATGCTTACGACCGAGCAATTGAAATTCAAGGTAATGATTATAATTCTTGGTATAACAAAGGTAATTCATTATATAAATTGAAGCGATATCAAAAAGCCATCGAAGCTTATGATATGGCGATTATCTATCAACCAGAACATTTTGAAAGTTTCTATAGTAAAGGTAATGTTTTGTTTGATACGAAACGCTATAAAGACGCAGTTACAGCATATGAAGCGGCGATCAAAATAAAACCAAATGATAAAAAAGCTAAAAGAGCCCGCAATAGAGCTAAAGATAAATTAGAGGGTCGTAAATCTTCTTTTTTTGGAAGAAATTTTAGAATTAAATTGTGGTAAATACAAATGCTCCTTTTTAAGAGGTATCTCAAGATTCTCTCATTATTAAACTAAAGGTGCTTTGGAAACACTCAAATTTCCTCGAAGCAAAATTTATCATTATTCCATAATCATGGAAATAAATTATACATAAATATAGATCATTGACTATTAATTACATAATCAATGAAATAAGGGTAACATAGCTTTAAAACTTAATTAGGATATCATCTTAAAATTATTATTTTAAACTCCTCACACGAAGAATTGCTATTCTTAAGAATTTACTGAAATATCATCTATTTCATGAGATCTTTGTTTCTTTTGCGTGCTATTGCTAATAATTTCAGAACTTTTATTTGTACCTGAATCATCGCCACAACAGCCATCATCCCATTTATCATCTGGTTTGTGATTGCAAACTTTCACCTTGGTCTGCTTTGGTTGATTTGACATGATTACACCTATTTAATTGTAGCATTTGTCAGGCTAACGACCTTATTATAAACCTTTGTGGCAACAAGCGGAAATAAGTGGCAATAAGCGGCATTTTTAAATCGAAGCGAGGTTTGAACTGGATAAAACTCACTACATGTAAGGGTTGTAATAAATAAAAGATGAAATTTTTAAATTCTTCAAGGCTGAATAAACGCACCAATTTGTAACCGAACTAACCCGCAAATCGTAAAACTCAAGAAAGAGCTTATACAAGTGTTTCTCTATGGAAGCGCGTCGATTCAAACAAAATTACACGCCTAAAATATCTGCGTCGCGAACAGAAGAGGATTATAGATTATTAGAATGAGGATTTATAGGTGAGTTTTGGGACAAATTTTTCCACAAGAGACATCTTATTCTGGTGTCAAATAGTAAATATTAACTCGCTCTGGATCTATAGTCCTATTCCAAGTTTTATTTTTATTTTTAAAACCTTGTTTTCTAAAAAATAACGTTACCCCAATTTCTTTAGGAATAATAAAACTTACGTATCCATTATCATCAGTTTTTTTTGTTGCAGGTGAACCATTTGATACTATTAACTTAACTTCTACATTTTCAATCGGATTTTTATTAGTTTCATATAGCACTAATATTTTCATTTCTAGATATTCTTTTTTTGGGTTAGATACCTGTTCTGGAAATTTTACGGTGTCGATGAGGTCTCGGATATTAAATCTAACACCTGCTAGAACTAATGAAATAACAGCGACAGCACCAACCGAAGTCTTTACCCACATAGGTAATCTATGAAAATTTAATTTCATGAATTTGCTAATTTACTTAGGATAATTCGATTGTATACGGTATCTCAGTGCCGAAGTAAAATTGCCATTATATTCCGTATATGACCGTAAAATTCAGTTAATGATTAAGATTTTCCAGCTTATCAAATACTATATTTTTAAAGCGAGTTGAAGAGTTATATTTTTCTGTTAGATATTTTGTTCTGAATATTATTAGCAGATGATTCCTCTTTTACAGACGGTAATACTCTATCTAAAATATAATTACTTCCGAAATAGAATAACGCAATCCAAATAATTGCAGGTAACGTTACAGATAATAAATTATTAGTTTCCTGGCTAGCTGACATTTCAATGGCGATAGTTAATAGCATAGCTGTCATTCCATTTTGATGACCGAACATAACTCTAGCCTTACTATTCATGGAATCTTTTATAAATATCTGAGTTACTATAATTTGTGCCACAAAGAATGTTGCAACTGCTAATATAAATCCAGAATACCAATATAGTTTTACATTTGCAGACATTAACCCTAAAATTAATGCACTTAACAAAAATATTCCAGAAGTAATCCTTGTAAATATTTCTGATTCAAATGGTCTAATAAAGAGTCCTATAGTTGCAGGTAATAGAAAAGATTTAAATATGATGCTATACAAAATAGTTAGGATGATTAATATTGTATCTATAATTAATTTCTGACGGTATTTTATGATAATTTTTTGCTGATAAATTGTATAAATTTGATATACCAAAAAGCAAATAATAATATCTTTCAATATATATGAAATGAAGTATTCAGCAAAATTGAAGTTTTCTAAAAGTAAAGCTGGTAGAAAAATATAAAAAGCAAATAAGACAGTTATGGGGTCGTCAAAACTCGACCAAGCTCTCAGTATAGTTGCGGACTTTGAACTGATTTTACTACATTCTAAAGATTTTCCTGCTGCAATTGGATCTATTTGAGCTATCACTGTTGCACATAAATAAGATGTAGCTCTAATTTGAGGGGATAAAATACTTAAGAGAAAACCTGGGATTAAAATTTTTAACGGTACACCAACAAATATTACTTTCGCAATTGAATCTAAACATCCTTTGAGAATACTTCTATCAATACCAAGAACATTTATATATAATCCTACAGCAATAGAAGCATACATAATTTCCTGAAGAAAAGGAATATTTCTAGCATCAATATTTAAGTAAATTGCTGACCCATAGGTTCCTAATCCTAACGCTGCTGAAAAAAATATAAATCTTGGCAGCATATTACTTTGTATTAGAAATTTAAATATACATAATAATATTATTATATATAATGCTAGCTGCTGCATATAAATAATATTTTTTTAATGATTATTTGATGCAAAAATATTTAAAAATAATTGGTTATTTAAATTTTTATTTGGCAAATATAAATTTAATTCATGTTTATTTATATATTTAAATATATGAATTAAATACACCCTAGTGATATGGTTATCTCGCTCTATTTTATTTGAGCAATTATATGATGAAATTAGATCCAAAATCTAAAAAATATTTTAAGATTTGAAAATAATAGGACAGCTAAAATCAGTCATAAAAAATTAATCTACATCAAAATGTAGAACGATATAGTCCTTAGGCTTGTGGATATCAAGAAGTCAATAAATTTGCTGAAATTTTATGGGTTGGTAATAGTAAATTATTAAATACTTCGTCACGTAATCCCTTAGATGAATAGCTTTCTACCTGAATACACTCTAAAAGTAGATTATTAGCATAAATATAATCTCCTAATATCTTACTATCTACTTTATCAAAGTGTACTTTATGACCAATATCTAGATGCTCAAGCATTATTAGTCTTAATTTTTCAGCCCAATCTCTCCATTCAATACGTTCGAAAGTAGTTTCAGGGATTGATTTTTTTGCTTCTTCCAAATCTGTAGCTAAATCAACATAGCCAATTTGTTTGGCTTTATTAATTGCTAAAATAAAATTTTCACTAATGTTTTGCGGCTGGTAAAACTTGAAACGCTCTTTTGTAAAGTCACTAGCCTTTTGAGGAATTTGCGATCCATTATATTCTTCTGTATAAGAACCTACGGCTAACGCTAGGATACCAGCCAAACCAGATATAAGCTTCGTTTTTTCTGTTGCAGGTGTGAGTTTTTTTCGCTTCATATTAAAGCTTCTCATATCTGTAGATAGTTTTCCTGCAGGAATTCTGTCTATATCGATTTCATGACTGATGTAAAGGTCCACGTCCAAATCAATAGCGAGATAAAAAGCTCTCCAAGAACTGGATGCAACACCGGAATTTTCAGTTATTCTATCTAACCACGCAAGCATATCCTGCAATAATTGGTTATTTTTAACAATTTCGTTAGTACGTTTAAACATCAATATGAGAAACTCATCAGCCTTAGCTTTATTAAGACGTTCAATAATCAAGACAAATACTTGTCGCCATCTGCGTTTTGTTAAATTTTCTTCTACAAATTGATTTAAATAAACAATCTCTCTATTCTCTACAATGTACTCAGCAGCAAAATACTCTTGAAAAGTGAGATGGGAAAAAGAATAAATTCCCTTTGCCCTTTTAATGATTAAACCATAATAAGCTTCAATTTCTTTTAATACCTTATGAATTTCAGCTTCAACACTAATACTTTTCAAAAAGTTAATCATCTTATCTCGTAATTCCCATTCTTTCCATAAAATTTTTTTAGGTTTATGATTTAGCCCGTCATAAGCAATTTCACTCAGCATTGCTATTTTGCGCTGACGTGGTAGCTTTAAATATAAATTTCTGTCAATTCTACGGCTAGCATCCCACCTTCTTAAGAAAGAATCTACTGCATCTGCATACAGTTCATAACGGCTATTTGTAAAGTCATAAGAATCATCAAAGATACAACATAGAATTGTTAGTAATAGTGGATTTGTTGCTAGTTCCTTAACATATTCATTTGTTTCCAACTTCTTAATAAACTTTTGAGCAACTTTTCCTTCTCCACGTTCAGTAAACCATTTGTATACAAATTTTTTTATTTGGTCCCAGCCAAAATCTGCGGCTTCAACTTCTGTAAAATCTTTAAATACGTAATCAGTAGTGCCTGTACGACAAGTAACTATAAAATTATTGTCTGGATATGAAGTCGTCAAACTTTCTATTTCTTGGTAAATTCGATTATCATCCAGTTTTACTTCATCTAAACCGTCTAACATAATTAAAAACTCTCCTTTTCTGAGCAAAGATTGAATTATTGCTTCAGAATTTGGAATAAATTTAAATTCATTTATAATTGCATTTATTAATTTGTGATTACTATCGCTTTCCACAAACTCTTTAAGTGAAATGAATACTGGAATAAGTTTGTTAACTGACTCTTCTAGATTTGAGTTTATCGCCAAATATTTCAAAAAAGTGGTTTTCCCACCTCCTGGTTTTCCCCAGACAATAAGCTTTTTATAGTGCTTTACAGCTTCTGAACCGGAAATTAGATTTTCATCATTTGAGAAAGCTAAACGTTTAGGGCTTTTATCTTTGTTCAGTTCTAACTCATTTAGTAATTTTTCAATAGTGTGCTGCTTTTGTCCCTTAATATCTTTTGAAATATTAAATTTCACATAAATATTGTTTATATCTACTGCCTCATTCATATCAAGAACCCTCATAGTACTACACTTCCTTTTTAAGTGTTTCCAGTAAGGTTCTAACCAATCATCTCCCAACTCATTTTCAGTAGTTTCAATTTTTATCAATTGTCGTAATGCTTCTCTATAACTTTTTTTCTTTAGAAGAATATTACACAAATAATTAAGATTTTTTTCCTGCATTTTTGGTAGCTTATCAGCATTGAAAAAACCTCGTATTGTCCGAGCAGAGATTAAATCATCCCTGGGATCGTCTAATTCTTCTTTATATACTTGATTTAACTTAGTAATCAAAGACTTAGGTGAAGAGCCAAATTGTTCTGCGTAAGCTTGCTTCAAAGCTTCAAAAACTTCTTTATCAACTTGAATTGCTGCCATTTTATTTCCCTTATAAACAACGATCCATATACAACACTATAAAATATTAGTATTATTTATTACTTTTACTACCAATATATAAAATAAATATTTACATGCCAATGTAGAGCGTATTTAGCAAATATAAATACTAAATTCACTCTATTAAGAGATTAGCGGCTATAAACAACAAAATAAGTATATTACATTACTAATATATTACATTATTATTTTACAGAAAAAATATATTTTTCCTATCGCATTAATAGAGTATTATCTACTATATTTAAAATTATAAATTGCCTTAAAAATTAACATTAAATATGTATTTGATATACATAACAAATTTTATCTAATTCAATTACGAATTAGGCTTATTATTTTATGATTTCATAAACAAAATTCTAATGCAGTTTAAAAAAATATATAAACTGAATTAGATGTGAATAAATTAATTCAATTGTCATACTCAAACAAGACACACACACATTTGTGTGATTACTTCTTGTTCATGTGCTTGAGTATAACATTTTACATTCTAGGCAATTAAAAGACTTAACATTAGCTTGCCACCACACTAATATCTAACTACGCACATAAATATTCTTGAAATAATACAAGAACTACTTATTTTGCTCATAAATATCTAGAAAAACTAAGTTAGATAGAATTTACTTCTCTAGATGTTTGCCTTAGGAATACACACACTATTATCTATATGTTTAGAATAATATGGATATATATAATTAGTAAAAATTGCCATGAATTTCCGCCTATTGCCGCTTAATTCTGACACTATTGATGCAGTAAAGTTAGTATAATTTTTTTGTTATTGACAAATTTAGATTTTAAGCGATCATTAATAAACCATTTCTGTATGAAGGTATAATTGATTATCTTCAGAGGTAACTTATATCTAACAACTCTGAATAATTGGAAAAAATAGATCACAATTCATACAGAACTGGTACTGCAATTAGATTTCAGCTGTACAAGTATAATTTACTTGTAGCTTCTCAGCAACTACGCCCTTAAGTAAAGGTTGGATATATCCTAGAAAATTAACCAATATATATGGTGTAATTTTTATGAATTCTATTCTTTGGCTCGAAGAAAGTGATTTTAATTTGTCTTGTATAGAGCTCGAAATTATGTGATTCTCTGTTTGCTTTGGCGTTCATATTTTTCCAATTAATGGGTTAGTTTAGTTGTATTTTATTTGCTTGTTCGTACGTCATCACACATTTACTCTGTTCTAAGTTTATATTTATTGGTAAAAAGTCGATATTTGTTTTTACTAAAGTACATCCTAAAGTTTTTGCCAGTAACACCAGAGCGAAACAGCAATTCTCATTTTGAAAAATTAATATAAGCAAATACAATCTACTTACGTGATAACAAGGTAAATTATTCGCAACCATTTGTCGTGGATAATCAA
>NZ_JASJDK010000139.1 GCF_030065675.1 Mastigocoleus sp. MO_188.B34
CTCATTACTCATTACTCATTACTCATTACTCATTACTCATTACTCATTACTCATTACTCATTACTCATTACTCATTACTCATTACTCATTACTCATTACTCATTACTCATTACTCATTACCCATTAACCATTACCCATTAACCATTACCCATTACCAATTACCCATTACCCATTACCAATTACCTAAAAAATGTTACAACAGACTTGACATAAATATATTTAAATATAACCTAATGATGAAATCCCATCGTTTTTGGAAGATTGCATTTTATATTTACGTTGGAATAATTTCAGCAATATCTATTTCAGCATATTTAAAAATTATCCCCAATGAAATTAAGCAGTTCCCCCACTACGATACTATTCTGCATTTTCTATTGATGGGATTCTCAGCTTTTTTGGGACACTTAGCTTTCAACAAACGCAAGGTAAAAATAAATCTCACTACCCTAAAATTTTCTCTTCCTCTAACACCAATAGTTATTAGTATTTTTATTTTAATAGAAGAGTGCTTACAAATATTTTCACCCAACCGTAGTTTTGATTTAGTCGATCTAGCTGCTGATTTTTTTGGGATTATTTTATTTACTTGGCTGGCTGAAATAACTAAAATTAATAATGAAAATACTTCTAAAAATTAACATTGCACATTCCTAGAAAAAATAAGCATTTCACAATTGATTGCGTGCCTTAATCAACAAATATCTATCTACTAACTGTTCAGTAATTCCATCTGCGGGTGCATCAAGCACCAATACACCCTTTTGTTTCAGTTGAGCAAATGCAACTTGTCGTTGTGCTAATAAATCTAAAGCCACAGCACGTTCGTAACTTCCGGTAACATTTTTTGTAAAAGTATTTGCTAAACTATCAACTTTGCGATCGCGCAAGGTTACGCAAAATGGAAGATAGCGCGGTGCGAGTCGGGAAAGAGCAGTTAATAACTCCCCTGAAGCAGTAACATCTACAATATCCGTAATAATTACTACTAAGCAGCGTCGAGTTTGTTGTTGTACCACCTTGGTTACAGCACTTAAATAATCTGACTCCAATAAAACAGGTTGAATTGGTGTCATACGGTCAATCAAACGATTTAAATGTTGTTTTCCTCGTTCCGGGGGAATCCATGTATGTATTTGTCGGTCAAATACACCCACCCCCACGCGATCGCCACGATTTAAACCTGCAAGTGCTAAGGATAAAGTTGCATTTAAGCCCCAGTCGAAGCGTTGTAAACCAGAAACTTGAGAAGTCATTAACCGACCTCGATCTAATAATATCAGTAAAGTTTGTTCGTGTTCTGGTTCCAATACCCGTACCAAAGGAGTTGCATTTCCATTTGCACCCAAACGACGAGCAGTAGCTTTCCAATCAACGAACCTTAGATCGTCACCCGTTCGATAGTTGCGTAATTCTGCAAACTCAGTACCTATACCTTTTTGTCTCAACTGACGTATCGATCCAGAAGACTGCAAAGTTAAACGAACCGAAAGCGATCGCAATCCAACTAAATCTGGATAAACTTTAGCGTTCAAGCTTTGAGGAATTTTCCAATCGTCCCATGCAAATCCCCAAGCACCAAGTTGTCTGACTTGAATATCCCCCCAAGTGAATTCTCCTCGCTCCTTAGGATGGACTGTATAAGTTAATTCCTTAGTACTATTAGCAGGAATAACTGCACGTAAAACTGATTTGGAAACATTAAAATTACTGGGATAGCGATCGCAAACTTGAATTATGGCGTTAGCACCTGAAGATTTTACACTGAGTAATACTGGATTATCCCTACCAATTGACAGTCGTAGTTCTAATTTTCTATTTACCTCAACTCGATTGCGTCGTGTCATTAACCCATCGATCGCCATTAAACCCAATACAATTCCATCAAATAATAGTATCAAGCTAATACTCGTTCCAACCCCAAATAAAATAGCTAATGGGATCGCAATAATAATAGGAAGTAACAGTAAAAGATAAGCTTTTTTTGAAGGTAACATGGCGGAAAGTATGGGAAGATAGGGAAGTGTCGGAGGTGTGGGAAGAGTCGGAGGTAAAGACAACAGGAAAACAACTGATAACTGCTAACTGCTAACTGCTAACTTTTAACTGACACTGTTCACCTCGGTACCGGTACTTGATTGAGAATAGATGTAATGATTTCATCAATATGTAAACCATCCAACATTGCTTCTGGTTTCAGAATTAGACGATGTCGTAACAAAGGTATTGCTACAGCTTTGACATCATCCGGAGTGACAAAATCTCGATTTGCTAACCATGCAGCAGCTTGAGATGTTACTAACCATGAACCAGCACAACGGGGTGATGCACCCAAAGCTAAATCAGGATATTTACGAGATAATTCAACTAAAGCTAATAAATAATCTATAATCGCTTCAGATACTTTTACTTTTTTAACTTGTTGTCTTGCTTGTAATATTTGTTCTACTGTAGCTATGGGCTGGAGTTGAGAAATATCGAGACGTCGCGCAGCAAATCCTGCTTGACGATTAAACAACATCTGCTTTTCAGCTGCTTTATCCGGATACTCTACTGTTAACTTAAATAAAAATCGATCTAATTGTGCTTCCGGTAAAGGATAAGTCCCTTCAAATTCTAATGGATTTTGTGTTGCAACCACAGAAAACAACTCAGGTAATGGAAGACTTTCCCCATCTAATGTGACTTGCATTTCCTCCATTGCTTCGAGTAATGCTGCTTGGGTTTTAGGTGGTGTGCGGTTAATTTCGTCTGCGAGTAATACCTCTGTAAAAACTGGACCCTTTTTCAAAGTAAAACTACTGCTATTCAAATCAAAAATATTAGTACCGGTAATATCCGCAGGTAAAACATCTGGGGTTAACTGAATGCGCCGAAAATCAGCTTGTATGAGTTGCGCAAATACCTTTACTAACAGAGTTTTACCTGTTCCTGGTACTCCTTCCAAAATTATATGCCCATTTGCTAACAAGCCAATCAAAAACTGATGTATTAAGGTGGATTGTCCCACTACTACATCAGAAAGTCCTTTATTCAGGCGATTTATTACTACTCTAATTTCATCCATCGTAAATCGGGATTGTTCCTTTAGGAATTAAAGCATAATTCTTTTTTGTAAATCACAAGTACTTTAGTTCACCGCAGTGCAGTACCTAAAGTAAAAGGACTAATTAACAGCTGAAACGATTATTATAAATTTACATAATATAGAGACGCAACAATGTTACGCCTCTAAAATATCCACATAAATAAATTTTCATTCACTTTTGCTGCAACACCTGATTTTAAATCGAAATAGAAAATTATATCCAAGCTTTACTTTTCATAAATACTGTTATTATCCATCATAAACTCAATAAGTTTCTTGTTTTTTTTATGGAATTTAAGAAGTTCCAAATACGCCAAAGGAACAAATATAATCCATAAAATACTTCCAACGACTAAGATAATACCAGAGAAAAATCTCTCATTTGTATTCATTTCTTTATCTGCAAGATAAAAATCTAGCCATTCTCGAAAAAAACAAATAGCCATTAGTAAGTAAGCTAATATGGCAATGTAAGTCAAGATTGAATGTATCATAACTGCTATTTTCTATTGAATCAAAATAAAATTCTTATTTATACTTTCTATGTAATATCAATAATATATTTATATTATAATTCGCGGGTAAATTAAATATGTTAAATATGTCATCAATTTATGATTGAGATACATTACCTACTTGTACAATAAAATTATTTAATTGTTTGACCTTGAAAAGAAAATTCCCTAATTGTTAAATACATTTTTTATGTTTTACAAAAAATCTCACAGTTAATTCATTTTTTTATTACTCTATCAAATAAATAATGAAAATATTACTGCATAAACACTGAAAAACCTGTATTTACCTGATACATTTTGCTATTAAAATCATAATCTTCATTTTAAGAGACTTGGATTATACATACCTTCATCTATAGTTTATAAACTAGTTTTTTTATTAATACTTGTATCAACAAATAAACTACTTTTTTCAAAAAAAATATATCTTTTTAGGTATTAAATATGTTTTTGCCTACTGTAATTTTACTTATAAAAAATTTACAATTTAAAACAAATTTTGATTGGTTTATAGTATATCTTTTGTAGATTATAGCACTTATTGTGAGTCAGTATTAGATAAGCGATATTGCTTAATTTACAAAGGTAACAAATATATTTGTGAAAACTTAAATGTATTTGGGTTTATAAGCAAAGCATTGGATAAATTTCTAATAATTGTTTTGACACATATCTTTGGAAACTGATGGGGATAGGATAGTCATGTAGCGATATATGTGAGTTGAAGTTTGCGAATTTTAGCTAAATTTACTATGTGGTCTTCTAAGATATTACGGGAGATGATGCTATTGCTCGGGAAATTTTGCAATAGATTCAATAAAAATAACTTTTGTGCAAGTCTGCAATATTCTCTATGAATCAATACGCTTCAAATAAGCCTGAATTTCTTAGTAGAGAATTGAAATAGAGAAGTATCTGTGTCCTGGGGAAACACTTTGCTAAAGATGAACGCGTCTCAAAGCGTATCATTTATAAAAAAATTCTTAACTGAAGCGTATTGCTTTATTATGGGTAACTGCTGAGTATACTGCAGTTCTTCATATCAACAGTTTGAAGTTTGGATAATTCCGAACAAAAGTAATTTTAATGAAAAAATTTCTGAAGATATGTTCTGAGAACCTCACCTTGTTACATAATTAAGAAATATTAAGCTGCATTAATAAAATCTGAAAATGAGTCAATTAGCTATTAACTTGATTGCGATCTCAGTGTTTGCAATGACTATGTCCACTTTGTTGGGACCATTGCTTAATATTTCACAGACAATTCCTGCGATCGCAACTTTTGCAATCTTAGGAGTTGCAAGTGTAGATAGCTTTGCTTGGGAAGGGAAAGGGGGAAATTTAATATTAGACTCAATAGCTCGTTTTTCTCCCAAGTATAGAGAACGTATTGTCTATCATGAAGCCGGACATTTTCTTGTCGCTTCTTTATTAGGAGTTTCTATTACAGGTTATACACTAAGTGCTTGGGAGGCTTTGCAACAAAATCAGCCTGGACAAGGTGGGGTAAGTTTTAATGATGAAGAATTAGCACAGCAAGTGGGAACAGGTCATATTAGCGCCCAAATGTTGGATCGCTACTGTACCGTGTTAATGGCTGGAATTGCTGCGGAGAAACTAATTTATGATGAAGTCGAGGGTGGTGCGGATGATAAAAGTAAGCTAAATGGGATTCTAAATTCCTTAGGCTTTTCCCCAAATAGCAACAATCAAAAATCACGTTTTTACACTTTACAAGCAAAAACCTTAATTCAAGAAAATTGGTCTGAATATCAAAACCTTGTTGATGCGATGCATGAGAGAAAATCAGTTAGCGAATGTCTAAAAGCATCCAAATAAAAAGTTTTATCTGGTCTCATTGGTAGAAATGCAAATCCCAGGTACCTTTAAGTTTTAAGGTTCTAATACCTTTTTGATCGGTAAACGCCAAAGTTGGGCAGTTCGCCCAATTTTATACCTTTTAATTTAAGATTATCGATTAATTTAAGATTGTTGATGTGTAAAGGAAATCGATCGCCATAACACTACTTTTGATTTAGAAATCTCTAATTGCAGAATTCCCTAAAAAATAGCCTTACCAACGCGATCGCATAATCGCAAAATTTTAAATTTCAATTAACTTGTTTTTTTGAATAAACTGAATTTTCTAGTTGTTTTGCAATAATTTTGGTATCCAATGTCTTTTCGCTGATTGTTTTTCTCCACTTATAGCCTCAGCGAGATATTTCATTGCAGCATCTTTAACTTTTACTACTACATCTGTAGCAATAATTGTATCTCCGAAAGTTAGAGTTAGATGCATTTTTCCCGCAACTGTTACCACTTCCAAGATTTTTTCTACTCCGTCTGAGTATACAACAGGTCCCATTAAGGCTTGCAAATGCAAGTTACCATAATCAACTGGAATATCTAATTTACCAAGATTACTAATTACAATGCCTGTAAATATTTTATCTAAACCTTTCTTCTTCAGTAACTTAGAAGCCATTTTATCGTTTAATTTTCCGTGTTTAGCAAAGATAAGCCCATCCATCAAAGATGGGGATAATAAATTTAACTTCTGGGACTGAAAAATATTTTTATCTGTCAATTTCTGTTTGATTTTTCGATCCATTATTCGTACCATATCCCAAAAGGATTTTTTGGGATTGTATTTCAGCCTAAAATTCACGCCAGCTGAGGCATAAAAGCCAACAGCTTCGCCAATAGGTTGAGTGAGGCGACTTCTGAAGTCAACTGGTACTAAAATATTTTGTAAATAAGCCTGAGAATTACCTTGAATATCTGTTTGAGCAGCAAGAAATGCGGTATAAAGAGCGCTATTAACGGTGACTTGTTCTTGATGACATCGAGAGACTAAACTAGATGTTTGCGCTTCTGTTAATTCCCAGTTCAGTATTGATACTCTGTTATTCTGCCAGAATGTTTGATGAAGGTCTCTGTAATCGTTCTCATTAAAGGAGATTTTTTTGCGTGTCCATTTTTTGTTTATTCTTTTGACAATTAATTTGTAGAAGAAACCACCTGAAGCCGATAATGGAAGACAATCTTGCACTGCTGGTGGAATAATTGCTGGAGTTTCGACATCTTCCTTGGGTTTATCCAGATATACCATGATGTCACGAAGTAGATAAACCAATGAACGACCATCACAAATACTATGATTGGCAGTAATCATTAAGTCTGAAACTTCAGAAGATTGAAGCAGAACAAAACGGATTAAGGGAGCTTTCTCAACAGAAAAAGCAGATTTTATTTCTTCTGCAGTTACCTCGATCCAATCTTCATCCGTGAGTCGCGCTATGACTTTTACAGGTATTTCAGGAACATCTTCTTGTATAAACCATCCATTAGAATCATCATCTAAGCTAACGCGAACACCCAAAAGGAAATGCTTTTGCCTGACTTTGGATACCGCAGACTTTAGTTGCTCTTTAGAAATCAGTCCTTTGATTCTGGCAACCATAACAACATTTGCGTTCGGCATCCTGAGAAACCTACGCTCTGTCCCATTCATTTTTCTCATACTTTTTGCCTACACAGTAGAGTCTGCTAATTTTCGCTCTCAGATTTGTTGCAGCACAACATCAAATCTCGAGTTCGCATTTCTTACCTCCCGATCGTTGATTACTAAAATTCTTATTTCTAAGTTTGAGAAAAAAATATGGGGAACTTGTGAGGAAAATTAAATATTTCCTAGGCAAATATTTTTTAGGCTTGTTCTTGAAGGACTTTATTCCCACTCAGATAAGACTCTTATTCTCTCTTGTATTCCTCAAGTAGTACATTAAATTGCATTAACTACAGCCTTATTTGCTTTGACTTGTCCCCAAACAAATTGTCCGGTCATCAATTCCACTACATCCATGGCATTACCAATTACGCCAGGAACACTAGGATAACCTGCACTAGCACCAACAAAGAATAGATTGGGCAACTCTGTAGTGTATCCCAAACGGTTTAAACCGACTTGTTGTGGTACTAATTTTGCACCGTAAATATTACCCTGTGGTTGTCCCAAATAAAATTCACTGGTGGTGGGTGTACCGTAAACTTTCATCCGAGCATATTTATCTATATCTGGAATTAACTCTCGCACGCTGGTCATAATATGTTGATAAACTTCTCGCTTTTTAGCCTTATAGGCTTTCGGATCGGTTTTATGTAAAATTTTAAATGACTCGTAAGGACAAACTGTAGCAATTTCTAGAATATGATGTCCTGGAGGTGCAATTCCCGGTTCATCTGTTTTCATTGTCGGACAAGACAAGAAAATCCATGGGTGACTCATATCACCCCGTAATTGTTTTTCGTACTCTGCATTCAAGTTACCCGTAGGATAATACCAAATATTCCAATTACCGATGCCATAATTTTCTGGCTCAAAGCGGCTATCTAAACCTAAATAAATATTAAAAGCGCTGCTGGAATATTCATAATCGGTCAAACGTTTCAATTCCCGTTTGCTTAAGACTTGGGAATCATGCATTAATTGCACAGTCAATTTAGGGTCAAGGTCACTAATATAACCATGAATTGCTTGATACACACTACCATCAGCAATTACACTTTGGATTTTATCTTCATTAACTTGAATATGTTCTACTGGAGTTGAGAGTTTAACAACACCTCCACCTACCGTAATTGCTTCAACAATGGTATTAACAAAATGCCTAAAGTGATGTTTGGGATAGTAAGCACCTTCTAAGTAGTCCCAAACTAGCGAGGTATGGGTTAATAAAGCAATTTCTTTTGGAGGTAGGGCATAATCGCCACTTTGTCCTGCAAGTACAGCTTGTAATTTAGCAGACAGCCCTACGTGATCGTATAAATCTTGTAATGTCCAATTTCGTTTGAGAAATAGATGCCAGTATTTTGGTAGTTTTAACCAGTCATACCATTTTTGATCAAACCAATGTACTTCTCGCACCAAGTCATGAATTTCTTGATGTAAGTGCTTGATTGTATTGCAGTACCGATTGATTGCAGATGTTTCCTCGGGGAACTCATAGAGTAGACGCGATCGCAAATTTTCCCATCCTAGAGGAATTTTAAAATCAACCTCCGGTGTAATCACTCGATCGATACAATTAGGGTCGAGGCTGTTAAAATCCATATCTTTTTCGATATAGTTTAAAAATTCAGCAATCGTATGACCGGAAGCACATTGGGAAATATAATGCACGTCTGCACAAAAGCTATATTCACCATAGTCGAAAGTGTGACAACAACCACCTGGTAGATAGTGTCTCTCAAGAACTAGAACCCGTTTTCCTTGTTTGGTCAAACATGCTGCTGTAGCAAGTCCTCCCAGTCCTCCTCCAAGAATTATGTAATCAAAGACTTCCATGTATCGCCTCCTAGAACAATTCCTAATTCCTTTTTAGAAGCTCTTACTTCAAGGATCATGTCTTAAAAATCAACGATAATAGTGCATCAATATTTGCTTATCAGTTTTGCTTGCAATACTAAAAATATTGAATATATGCCATCCCGTTTCTTACATTTAAAAAATACTTTAGATACAGAAAAGCATAAAAAATCTGAAGTAGTTCTTAATTAATGATAGAGTTAAGTATCAATATTTTTCTGATGATAAGCTATATAATTAGACTAAAATACCAGACCGTGTTTCAAATTTTAGATAATTACAAAAGTATAGCCGATAGAATTTATAGCTTTATTTCGCCTGGGTCTATTTTATTCAATACCAACAAATTATCATTGCCAATAAAATCAAACAAATTAGATTTACTGGCTATTTCTCTACATATATAATTATATCTATTAAAGAAAAACTTATTATTAAAGCGCAAAGTAAATTTGTATTTGTTTACTAATATTTACGTTCGTGTTTATTTGAAATACCTCTATACTAATCATTTAGGATGATTCTGGTCAAAGTTATCATACAAGTAGTTTTGTCAACCATAAATGCTAAATAATAAACTCTAAATTACAAATTCACTATTTACTAGAATCACAAATTAGGATATAAATATAGAAAATTTTTTAGTACCTAGTCTCAAGAATAATTTTCAATAGTCAATATAAAAATTAATTAATTCGTTAGGATTCGTGTAGATTAGAACATCAAATTACTTTCTATTAGTTAGAATTTAATCAACGGCTCTTTGACCCTGAAAATTAAAATATTTACTTTAATTCATCCCTTTAGAGAAAATCATAGATTTATCAATTTTTCTCAGCTAAAGGTTTTTCTAAACTAAAGAACTAAATTTAAAACTTAGTATTGCATAATACTTGGGTATTTATGAAGCAGTTACCTTTACAAAAGCAAAAAGAGCAGCAGCAAATCAATCCAAAACCAAGGTCTCAGCTAGTTAAAAAGCGTATACCTATACTCTCTCGCCAACAGTGGATATATGTTTCTCTTGGACTTGCTACCTGTGTGCTTGTGATTTTAGCACTCCGTCCAACGCCAATCCTGGTAGATACTGGGTTGGTAGAACGTGGTACGCTGCAAACAACAGTCAATGCTGAAGGAAAAACCAGAATCAAAGAAGATTTTGTCATTTCTGCACCGGTGAATGGTCGCCTTGACAGGATTAAGTTAGATGAAGGTGACTTAATAAAAAAAGGAAGTATTGTCGCCCGGATTGATCCTTTACCATTAAATAGTGCGGTTAACGAAGCTTTAGGAAAATTAGCAGAGGCAAAATCGCGACGTCAAGGTGTTGCGACCCTACGACCAAAATCAGAACAATTAGCTCAAGCTCGCAGTCGAATAAGCGCAGCTCGAGCAAATCAACTTCAGACAGAAGCGAGAGTAACTCAAGCAAAAGCAGCACTGGAACAAGCGCGACACGATACAAAACGCGCGAAGGAACTTGCAGCACAAGGAGTAATTCCCTCTCAAACTAGAGAAAGAGCAGAACTAGATTTAGTTACCCGTGAAAAAAATTTAGAATCAGCAACTTTAGCAGCTAGAGCAGCAACAAAAGAATTAGAGGTTGCACAAGCTGCACTCAAGGTACTTCAAAAAGAACAACGCGATCCTGATTATTTGCTCAAAGTTTATGATTCTCAGGTTGCTAGTATTGAAGCACAACTGGCAAAATTGCAAGATGATGCATCTCGCACTAATATTCGTTCCCCCATAGAAGGAGAAGTCTTGCGAATTTTGCAAAAAAGCTCGAGCTTTGTTAGCGAGGGTACCCCAATAGTTAAAGTTGGCGATCCAAAAGATTTAGAATTGGTAATTGATGTCCTTTCACAGGATGCACTCAAAATCAAACCAGGAAATACAATCCTGATCGAGCAAGGGAATAGTGATATTAAGGATTCACCGACAAATTCCTTAAAGGCTAAAGTTCGGTTAGTAGAACCGTCAGCTTTCACTAAAGTTTCTGCTTTAGGAGTTGAAGAACAGCGTGTAAATGTGATTGGTGATTTTATTGATCCACCAACTAATTTTGGTGATGCTTACCGAGTGGACGTACAAATAGTGGTGTGGGAAAGCAATAATATTTTGAAGGTACCTTTAAGCAGCCGTTTCCGTTGCGATCGCAAGTGGTGTGTTTTTGTTGTTAGGAAATCACAAATAATAAAATGTCCTGATGTCGGTTTTGCTCAAAATATTTGTAAAAATGCGAGACGTTTTATTTCTTGGGTCTCATTTAAGGATGCTAAAGTAGAACGTCGATTTGTGGAGATTGGAAATCGTAGTAACTATGAGGTAGAAGTTCGTCAAGGATTAAGTGAGGGTGAAGTGGTTATTTTACATCCCAATGAAAAAATAGAAGCGGGTATTGCCGTAAAATCTCATAAAAATGACAGTTAGAATCAATCAAGTTTGAGGGTAATTGCAAATATAACAAATATAAGTATGATACCAATCAGATATGATATCTAAAAATATGATATCTAAAAATAATAGCTAACAATCATGGATTAGCTCATGTAACTTTTGTAATAAATCTTTACTAGTATAAGGCTTAGCTAAAAATGCTTTAACTCCAGCCTTTTTCGCTGCAGTAATTTTTTCAGTTGAGGGCAGTCCGCTAACAGCAATAATCTTAACTTGAGGATTTATCTGCTGTAAGTTGTATATTGCATTTAAACCATCCATTGATGGCATCATTATATCCATGATGACCGCACTTATATCATTTTTGTGTTGAACATAAACTGCGATCGCTTCAATTCCGTCGCTAGCCGTAAGTACTTGATAATTGTATTCTTCTAAGGATGTTTTGCTAATTTCCCTAATTACTGGTTCATCATCTACGATCAGAATTAATTCTCCCTGTCCGATTGGTACTTCCTCTTGGCTATCCCGCATCGTTTCTGCTGTATGCGCTGCTGGTAAGTAGATTTTGAATTGACTACCTTTGCCAACCTCACTGTATACATTTATAAAACCATCATGACTTTTGATTATACCAAGGGCAGTTGAAAGACCTAAACCTGTACCCTTTCCTTGTCCTTTAGTGGTAAAAAACGGTTCAAAGATTCTTTCTAAAGCTTCTGGAGGAATTCCTATTCCTGTATCCGAAACTGTAACTGCGATATAAGACCCTACTTTAGCATTGATGTTCATTGCGGCATATTCTCGATCAACATCAATACTTTCCGCATTTATACTTAAGGTACCACCATTAGGCATGGCATCCCGGGCATTAACGCAAAGATTCATTAATACCTGATGTAGCTGTGTTGCATCTCCATAAACCGTGGGTAAATCTCGGTCTATACCCACCTCAATGTCAATGGATTTAGGGAAGGTATTACGAACAAATTCCCTGATTTCAGAAATTATATGCTTAATTTGTAATGTTGTGCGATCGCCTTGCATCCCACGTGCAAATGATAATACTTGCTTAACTAAAGTTGCTCCCCGTTTCGCACTAGTTTGCAGCATATCGAATAAATGCTTTGTATGGTCGTCTGCTTGTGGAAGTTTCAGGGGTAAGAGTTGAGCGATCGCTAAAACTGGTGTCAAAATATTATTTAAATCGTGGGCAATACCACCGGATAAAGTCCCAATACTTTCCAAACGTTGTGCTCGAAGAAACTGAATTTCTAGTTTCTTTTGCTCGGTAATATCAGTATTAACAATAAGTATCGATTTAGGATTTCCCTGCTTATCTCGCATTAAATTCCAACGACTAGCAACTGTTATGTCAGTTCCAGCTTTGGTGATTTGTTTTAATTCACCTCGCCATTTACCTTGCTCAAAAAGTATCTGTTGGATTTTTTGTTCTGATTCTGCCGGGGGGAAAGCTTCGGAATATAACAGGTCTTTAGCATTCTGATTTAAAGCTTCTTCTGAAGTAAAGCGATACAAACGTTCTGCACCTTTGTTCCAAAATAAAATTCGGTTGTCCAAACTCTGGACTAGAATTGCATCGGTAGCCACATCTAACAAAGCAGCTTGTTCTCCCACCTTCTGTTGGGCTTTATTTCGTTCAGTTACATCAATTAAAACAACTAAGGAACGAATCAAATTACCATCTGCATCTTGTTCTGCAATTGCAGATAACAATATATCTAATATTTTTCCATCTTTTCTAAAAATTTGATATGGAATATCTTGACAAAAACCTTTTTCCAAGTATTCCGGTAAGGCGACCTCAATTGCATATTTCCGAGATTCTGGAGTGAGAAATTCCGTTAATTTACGCCCTAATACTTCCTTGGACTCATAACCCAGCTTTTCTAACCAATATTTGCTAACACTAATCAGATTTCCGGAACTATCAATTGAATGTAACATAACCGGAGTATTCTCATAAACGTAGCGATATCGTTTTTCACTTTCTTGAATATCCAATTCCATTTGCTTGCGTTCTGTTACATCTCGCGCTACAGAATATATTAGTTCGCCGTAGGGAGTTGCATTCCATTGCAACCATTTGTAGGAACCGTCTTTGCAGCGATAGCGATTTTCAAAAGCAATAGTTTTGATTCCTTGAGCAAGTTTATCCATTTCTGCTAGTGTGGCTGGTACGTCATCGAAATGAATAAAACTTAAAAATGGAAGAGCAAGTAGTTCTGCGCTTGTATAACCCAAGGTTTTTTCAAAAGCCGGATTTATGCGTTTAAAGTAACCATCGAAACCAGCAATGGAAAGCATATCCATAGAAAGAGAGAAAAAGCGATCGCGTTCTTCTTCTGCTTGCTTGCGTTCTTCAAGTGCTGTTTGTACTTGTTGATAAAGTTGAGTTTGTTTGGCGTAGCTTTGTGATAACTCACTTCTTTCTATTTGTAGCTGTTCTACTTTTTGCTGCAATAGTTCTAAAACCCCATACATTTCTCTAGGATTTAAGGCTTGCAGTAAGCTACTTTCTGTAATTATACCCCTTAGTTTTCCACTTTCTGTAGTCACAACCAAACGTCGTATCATATGCTGCTGCATTTTTTGGTGTACTGACCATAAAGAGTCTGATGGACGTACTTTAAACAAAGGAGTACTCATCACGGCTTGTACCTGGATGTCTGCAAAGTTTAACTTTAGCCGCTGAAATTGCAAAATATCCCATTCAGTAACGATCCCAATCGGAGTTACACTTAAAACTTCTGAATGATTGTAGTCTCCACTATCCTTGTCTTCCTCCACAATTGCCACGCAACTAACATTATGCTCAACCATTAAATTAACTATATCAATTAATGATGCTGTGGGAAAAGCATAAATAGCTGGAGTACTTACAACTTCGCTGACACAGCGAAATCTCAACCATTCGCTAGGATGTAATGTTCTTCTTATACCTCTGGGGGTGATAATTCCTAAAACTTGATTTTGCCGGTCTAAAATTGGTATGTGGCGAATTCCACGCTCGTAACTCAAATGTAAAAGAGCAAAAATATCTTCAATCTCATCGATTTTCAGAGTAATAATTTCCCTACTCATTACTTCTGCAATGGTCAATTCTTCCAATCTTTTAGCTGTAGCGATTACTTTAACTATATCTCGCTCAGTAAAGATACCAATTACTTGCGAATCATCCACTATCAATGCACATAAACCACGTATTGGCATTAAATATTGTTTATTAATTTTTGATTGTTTATTAGTTTTTGAAGGGCTTTCAAAGTGTTCACAATTTTTTACACACCCGTTACTCATCAACTCAATAACTGCAAGCAAAGATGTATTGGGAGATACAATTATATAGTTATGTTCAATAGCCTTTTCTAGATAAAATAATTGATTGTGCATAAGTAATACAGGTAAAATATTGTGAGAAAAGTAATGTTTCTCCAATGTTAAAGATATAACAAGTTTAAGTTTGTGTCAGTCTGTAAATAATACCTTGATATTGAGTTTATAATTTACAAATATTGTCAGGCTTTGCTTAATATTTTTTAATTTAACCAAATTTCAATTCTTATTGATTAAATACCAATCAAAGCTTGAACATTTAGCATATAATGGGTAAATAATTCACACAATAACATAGTCAGTATTTATCATTTGTCTCTATAGATATTTGACAGCAAAAATTCTCATGAAATAGATAAACTCAAAATAAGATTTTACCTACAACACTTTCTAATTTTTATATTACTTGTGAATTCAAGGAATTATTGGAGGGACTTATAAGTAAAATTCAAAAATTTGGTTAAATTTACTAGGTAGATTATGCTTTGCAAAGATATGGAAACCCTTCTTTATTCCAATCAGATTCTTGCTTTCTTCTACCGCTCCACATAGGAAAGCCATTTTTGTCTCGCAATTTTACGGTAGTTTCTCCTTTTGTTATTTGGGCGGCGATAATCGCTGGTTGTCCATCAAAACTGATTCTTGAACCTATTATTTTTAACGTATCATTTGGTTTAATCTCAATTTCTTGGTTTTCAAGATACCAAGATGGTCCCAAATGAATAGGAATTACTTCATTTGTTGTTTGTAGTTGTAAATGTACGCCGTGAGACATTCTGTGTCTGGAAGTAAAATAATCTACGCTTAATACTTTGCCCTTAATTGTTTCTACTGTTTTAGTGTTGTATCTTCTTCCACCTATATCCCATTTAGGACAGTTATTCTGAACGATATCTTCTGATACTAACTGATGATTAAACTCTTGTACTTTTGTTGTATCAACAATAGAATTATCAGCAAAAATCGTTGGTCGGTAAAATCGAGTGTACGGTATAAGGCTACACCCTGTCATCCCTTGTAAAAATATCACGCAGATAATAGTAACAACTAAAAGTTCAAGGCTTTGCATAATTTTCATTATGCCCTCCTCGCTGTGCATCATCGTTTGAATCTACTCATTTGCAATGAGACTGACTCTGTACCTCTAAAATAAATAATTAATTTGAGGAATTTGTGAGCCTTATGCAGATGCAATAAGCAGGTTAAGCGCAAGAAAAATTGAGCTGAAATGTGGTAGCTAGCAAGTATTATGACCATACAGGAGGTTTTATTTCAATGGAGTAGCCCAAAACCTTGTAGAGACAAGACAGAGCCTGCGGCGACGGCGGTTCGAAAGGTGACGTTAGTCATAGCCTCTGTCGTGTCTAATTGTGTATTCGATGACAATGCAAACTGCTGAATTAAGCCTTTGTTTTTAGAGTTAAGTAGTAAGACAAAATTAATTACATAAAACTTAGTCTAAAACCCTTGTCAAACCTAGAAACTCACGTGTAAATATTTCTGTCCAATTACTTATTGAATTTATTTCTCAATATTGTTGAAAATAGTATGTCTTTGTTGATTCTTGCTTTTAGCCTGATGTAATAAATTCTTCCAGATATACAAATATTTCTTTACACCTATAAGGGATAAAATTCTTTTCCTTAATATATTCATATCGATGTTGTTAAATAAACGGGAGTATCCACTTTCAAAAGATATAAAATTTTTGGGAATAAAATTTTACAGAAACCAAAAGTGCTCTCAAGTAAACATATTATGTATAATTTTTTATGTTTCTGTTTGTTTCAGACAGCGGTATTATAAATGATGTAAGCTGCACGCATATCTCATAAAGATGTGGTCTTTATCGTTCAGTTTTATCAGCTTTTCCTAAATTGACTATATAGGATAAAGATTATTTTTTCCTTGTTAGTTAAAGTATCTCAAATTTATAATTTTTGGAATAACTATAAAATCTAGTTGGCTTCTAATAGTGGTAGTTTAAAATTCTTAATTATTCAATTTCATACTTTACCCAAATACAATTATACCTTGGGATGAAAAGAACTTGATGCGATTGAAATTACATAGTATCAGATAGTAATACTACATTAACTCACAATAGCGAATATTCATATTCAAAATACTCACTGATATCTTATATATCAGATACCAATTTCCTTAATTGTAACCGTTGGACTAATATATTCTTTTGTATAACCCTTTAAATCTACCTTACGACATAATTATCTTTATTCAATACACATGATATGATTTTATTTTTGTTATTCGATTTTAAATTCCGTATTAACATAACATTTTAGGTAACTATCTCGCTTGATAAACACTTAAATTTTATTCACTCTCAATAGTTAGTTTTATCAAATATACCTCGCTGTACTTTTAAATTTTAGTGCGGTACATCTCTACTAATAAATTAGCTAAAGAAAAATATTTTCATTTTTCTCAAAATAGCAACTTTATTGATATTTTATATATTTTAGCAATTGCTTAATCAGGAATAAATAAAAGTGTATATTTTTAGCTGTATATTTATTCCTAGCCACAAAAAATAAAGAGTAATGTTTTTTGCGATTGGTTGGCTTTTTTTTAATTAGCCTTGATGTTCATTGTGTTGAACAAATTGAATCACAATTTTGTCTGAAAATTTTCAAGTCAATTTAAACTGAATATCTCAGAAAGCAAAGAATTGAAATTGAGAGGGATGGAAAAAAGTGATATTGACATAATTTTCACCTAATTGATTTATCACATTTTGTTTTTGCGATGTAAGACCTATGAAAGATTGCTAATTGTAGTTTGAGTTATTGAATTTCTTGAAAATCAAAACTATATATGATTAGCACTTAATTTACACATCGTAAATTAAGATACATGTGATACTTCCTAGCTAGATATCGAATTACTAACTATTAGACTCTTAGGGGGAAACATGAATACCAGCAACAAGGCGCTTAATAATTCATTTAATCAAGACAGAATAGCCAATAGTAACAACTTTATTACTATTGTCCCGGAGCTTACAAATACAGCAATTTTAGACGGCGAAAGTTCGTTAACGGTTGATATTAGAGAAGACAATGGTGCTATCGATACTGTGTTATTTGGTGGCAGTGATTTTTTTAATCCAGGATCTCCTGTTTCTGACTTTGGTCTTCAAAACAGTACGAATACATCCTCTTTTGTGCGAAATAACACAAGCGGTTTCACCCAGCAACCAGTTAGTGTTAGGAAAGATGATGACTCTATAGTGGTTACAGGAACTTATACTCAGGGAGGCGCGAACGTCGATTTTAAGCGTATTTACACTCAAATTGAGGGATTTAACGCCTTTGAAGTTGAAACAGAATTTACAAACAATGGTTCTGATATAGAACTTCGTTATTTCGATACCTTTGACCCAGACCAAGGAGTCGATCAGGGAAATGGTTTTCGGACTTTCAATGATGTGTTGACACTGGATACTGGTGCTGGTATTGCCAAAATCGGTCAAGCTACAGAATCTGGTGGTTTAACATTTATTTTGGGTTCTCTCGACCCTGATGCGACAATTGCTTCTGGAAATCCTTTTAGTATTTTTAGCGGTTCAAGCTTAAATAATTTCTTTACTTCTCCATTTGATGGTAATGGATCTTTTGCTGACTCTGGAACACACATTGGTATCCAATTGGATTTAGATGCTGGAGAAACAGAAAGTTTTAACTACTTACAAAGTTATGGAGAAACAATAGATGAAGCCCAAGAACAATTTATCGAGGTATTAACTCCGGTTGAACTATTGGGAACTGAAGATGATGATGTTTTGAGTGGTAGTGACCGTCGCGATATTATTTTCGGTTTAGGTGGAAATGACATTATTCAAGGGCTTGGTGGTAATGACCAAATTTTCGGCGGTGGTGACAATGACCTGATTACCGCTGGTAATGGTAAAGACACCGTGGAAGGAGGAACTGGTTCTGACCGAATATTTGGTAATAATGGCGATGATAACCTCAGCGGTCAGTCAGGACAAGATGACATCCTTGGTGGTGACGGTAATGACCTAATCAATGGTGGTAGCGACAGCGA
>NZ_JASJDK010000140.1 GCF_030065675.1 Mastigocoleus sp. MO_188.B34
TGTAACGCACCCTAGTGGACTGACACAGCTAAAATGTTGCATTAGAACTAACGGATTCCTCCTCAAAAACTGGATAAAGATGTTGGAGTTTCACCCTGGCATCCTCAGTAGAAAACCGCCATATCACTTTAGAAGCACTATGATTGCGTTCCTGTTGCCAGTTTTCTAGTTCAAGTTTGAGTAGTTCAGAGGTAGGAATCCTTCTGGCTAAACATTGCTTTGATAAAATACTCAATTCAATTTCAGCTACGTTTAACCAACTGCCATTTCGGGGAGTATGATAAATTTCTAAGCGTCTGGCTAATCGATGGGCTTCTGGGGCAGGAAATGCTTCATAAAGTGAGGCGATGTTGTGAGTGTTGAGGTTATCACAAACTAACTTGACTTTTCGCGCCTGAGGATAATCTACATCCAAAAGTTGACGGACTTCTTCTGCCCAGTCAACACGAGTGCGATGGTCTCGGTTGCTAACTCTACGCCATCCCCGATTTGGGTCAAAAAACATAAACAAAGCTTGCACTCCTTCACGGGTTCAATAAAATATAGACAAAACTGCCCAGCCTTACCCAAAGTTACCCTGTATTTCCACTAATTTTGGCTTGCTGCGCGGGGGATTTTATACAAATCACCCATTTTTGCAACGCGTTAAACCCCCGCGCAGCATTAGCGTAGCGTCTCCGTAAGGAGATAGGCTGGGCAGTTTTGTCCAAGTTTTCGTTAGGGGGTTCATCTTCACTGTGTACCTGGCTATAAAGGTCTAAAATTACTTCCATTTGGGACACAAATCTCGCTAAATCTCGTTCTGGGATACAGAATCTTTGCGTTTTCCAAGGGCGTAATTGGTTTTTTTTAAAGTGCGTCGCACGGTTTCACGGGAGATTTCCGTAACAATTGTCCGTTTTTTCAGTTCTGAGGTTAACAATCTAATTGTCCAGTCTGCTCTCCCAGATGGTGGGTCGGAACAACAAAGGGCGATGATATGTGCTTCGGTTGCTCCATCTACTTTTGGCGGAGTGGGAGGAGTATTTCTTTGCGATCGCTCCAGGGCAGGTTTTTCCCCTTTAAGCAGAAATCTCTGGCGAATTCTTCCCACTGTGTTCCTATGTACTTGTAAAGCTTGTGCTATTTCTTCGTCCGTCCATTTTCTTGTTCCTTGTTCTCCTTCATCGCACATGAGCAGAATTCTGGCATGTAAGATTTTTTTGGCGGGTGCATAGCCATTTCGGCTGATTTGTTCGAGTTTTTCTCTCTGTTCTACTGTCAGATGGACTTTATCTCGGCGACCTCTTCCCACTTTCGAGTCCTCACCTTGGCATATCTATTGCACTATTTTAGCTGTGTCAGTCCACTACAAGAAAAATATGCCGGTTGCGTAAGTCCTAACTGATTTAGCAGCCACACTTTTCATGACCGCCAACCCGGATAATAAAATCATCAAAATCAGTATCTTGTTGGTCGCTTCTCACTAATGCAGAACCTGTATCATCCCAGCGTATTAAACTACCACCATTAGCCAAGGCAAAAATATCACCTTCAAACTTTACTTGTCGATTGCCATTGGTATTATTAGTATCTGTGGAATATAAAGTCCCTACAACTCTTCCTTGATATTCAGACCTGAGATAAAAACTATATTTTTTACCAGCTTCAAAGGTAAATTCTGCAGTATCTTTTTGTACTGTATTTCCTGGAGTACCCAAAAAGTCATTAGGGTTTTCTGTTTTAAAGTCAGAAGGAGAATTAACGTCTTGTGGATTATCAGAAGGTTTAGCCTCGATGATTAGATCGGTTTCTTCTCCAGTCTCTTCATTTCTAACGCCAAAAGTAGACTTATAAGCGCCATAAGATCGAACAAACCCAAACTCTACCACAGTATCAACAGCAAACATCACCCCATCATTACCAAAGAGTTCTTTAGCAATTTCTTGGCTTTGACTTGGGGTTGGAGTCTCAACTTGGTTTGGTCTTGGAACTTCTAATGAATTTGGGACTTGAGCTTCATTTGGGGTTGGAACTTGACCCTGTACCGGTGATGCTGACAAAGCACTCAAAATAGCTGCGACCAGGATTCCGAACGAAATATGTATATTAGTTCGATTTATTTTAGACACTAAGCGCATAACAACTCCCCACTACACTAAATATTTTTGGTTAACGAAGTAAAAATCTACCAGAGACGATTGTTAACTCTAGATCTTGTTCCTTCTATATCCTGATTTACCCGTTCTAAAAAGGCTCTGGAGTTTTCCAGCAAAGTATTGAGTTCATTCAACTCTGAAGAATCTGGGCTAACAGGTACTTCTGCAGCAGCAGAACAAGAGCGACTGGATGCATTTTCACCACTTGGAGCAGAATCAAGTGCAAAGCGACGTAAATTACATCTTGGGGGAGTTGAAGGATTGTTACTGAAGCGCCGACGATTATTAAAGCGCTGACGTTGAATGTTGCGATTATTTCTTGTGCTGTTAATAAATCTTCGTATATCGTTTACAGATTGTGGACTTATGAAGGAACTAGTACCTGTATTAGCCGTTTGAGGTATTGGAGATTGACTTACATTACCCCCACTATCTTCAGATGCACTAGCAGGTTCGGGATTTGCAACTAACCCATGAAACGCTAATAATGCGCCAAAAATAACGCCAGTTAATCTGTTTATAAACATGAATGTCTCTACCTTTGGAGTTCTGCAATTTCGATCTAAAATTTAAATCCAAAGCCAGCACTTAAAATAAATCTGGCGTTGCGATCGGAACCTGTAATATCGCGTATTGCAGGAGTAATAACGAAAGGAAAATGTTTAAAGGGTGCGATAGAAGCGCCAACTCCCAAGTCTCGACCAGTCCACTCAGTAATCAGGCTGGCTTGAGGGTGTACCCGGACTGCGACATTACCAAAAACATTGAAATTATCCTCGTCGTTATCTAATGCTTCCTCTGTTCGGAATTCTCCATTACCAATACCAGCAGTTACAGCAATACGACTGAAAGGTTTATTGATATCATCCCTTATCCGGAATATTTTGGTCGCTACACCATAGAGAGAATGTTCAAAATCATTATCGTCACCAATATTTAAAAAGCCATTCATACCAACTGCAGCAGCCCAACCTCCCTTAAATTGGCGATGTACCTTAACATTAAAGCCACCAGTACCAAAGTCTCTATTAGTACCGAAACTTGCAAGGGTGTATGAAAGTACAACACCTACTGACTTTCTAGAGTCACCAAAGCCTGCACCAAAACCAATAGCTGCATCATTTTTGTTCCCAAGACGGGTTCTATCTTGATAACTTGCAGCGACAAAACCTGTATTATTATCGCTACCATACCCTACAGGAACATAAATACTTAGACTAGGAGAAGAATAGTACGATCTTATTTTGACTTTTTCTAGATCGCGTAATTGTCTTTCTATATTTTCAATCTCTTCTAAGGATTCTTCAACAGAGTTATCTGGATCTATATTGGGGTCTGCGACGTTTTGCGCTAAATTTGCGCTGTTTTGCCGATTTAAAGTTTGTTCTGATGCAGTTTGAGTCTGATTATTTATATCAATAGAAAATACTGGATTTAACTCTACTGATTTTGCAGCTTCTTTCTTTAACTGAGAATTAGCTATAGTAATTGCTGATATGCTTTTTTGGGGAACGTTTGTAGTCCTTAAAATTGTTTCTGACTGTTGTTTTTTAGATCTATTTGAGATTTTAGCTAAAGCACTACGAATTTTTCGTATTTTTTGGTTTTCTTGTAGTTCTGTCTCAGATTTGGATAGCGTTATTTCTGTTTGCACTTTAGAGTCATCTTGCTGAATTTCATTTGACTCTTTACTGCTTTTGGAAGCAACTGCGGATGTGAATGAGACAGAGGTAACTAACGAAAATGATATTACTAGGGCTTGCGCGAACATCCCTAGAGTCAAACGATTCATAGATTTTGAATTTTTAAGTAAAAGTAAGAGATTCTGTTTGAATACATTAATGAATAATATTTAGTACGCTGCACGCAAAAAACAAAGTATACGATAGCACATATATGTTTTACAAATACTTGAATAAAAAATTACAATATTATTTGCGATATGGATTTATGTAAAATTACATTTGAGGTTGTGTTTGAGTATACTGAGTCACTTGACCCAAGTCAACTATTAAAGTCTCGCCATACAAGAATTGTGAGAGTAAATTGCATACCTTATTGTTTTTAACTTCATAAATCAAGTTAAACAGGGAATCCAAGCCAAAATTTTAAGCTTTGTCGATTTTCAGCAAAACAGTGAAACAGGATTAGACTTATAATTTTAAGAAATTATTTTCTCTCAACTAAAAGTTATTTTTCATCTAGTTAGAAAGATTTAGTATAAGTAGGTGAGTGAGAAAAATCATAACTTGTTTGTAATCGCGCTTTAGCGCTAAAGCGCTACTAAGAGCCAAATACGATTATTTTATATTTCTTTACATAGTTTACTTTTTTCTTGCCTACTTACTTAAGTTCATTTCGATACTTAATAAATAGTGCTATAAGTTATCAGCAAAATACTATATACCAATAAGGTGTTCGTTTTATTACGTATTTTGCAATATTGAACTCAATATTTTTGATTTAAATTTCTGCATTAATGAAATTTTTCCAATGCTGAAAAGCAAAAATCTTGGGAAGCAAAACTGAAACTGTATAAGTTGATTTCGCTCAAAAAGGATAACGCTTAGCTAAAAACTCTTTTGCCTCAGTTTTATTAGTAATTTCTCCATCCAAAGTCGCTGATAGCACATCATCGAGAATCTGCTTATATTTTGGTCCCGGTTTGTAACCCAATTTCTTCAGGTCATTTCCATTTAAAATTGGTTGGATATTTGCCAAAACAGTCGCGTAATTCCAAATGTGCTGTCTAATTTTACGCGGACTGCGCAGGGCAATTAAAATCAGCACAGGCAAATCATAATGCCGTAATAGCTTAACAATTTGACTTGCTTGCTGACACTCTGGTAAAGACTTCAAGACTATTTCTTGGGTTGAAGCTAAATTTTGCAAACGTCTGATACTTTCATCTTGTAACTGAAGATTTTTAGCCACTAAGTAACGATATTCTGGTTTCAGAAAAGCAATTATTGCTTCTATGCGCATTTGCCAATGAACAAACCTTTGCTGCTCGGGGTCAAAGCGATGCAAACAACGTTCCAGTAACCGCAACTGTCGCAAAAGTTCGTCATCTAACTTCAGTGTCGGATGGATACACTGTAATGCTCCCAATTCCCCTAATAACTGTAGAGCAACTTTCCAGTAAGAAGCTTGGAGGATATGTTTTAATTCTGCTTTTAAACGAGTTTGTAGAGCTGGTGCTTTATGGTTTTCCTTCGTTGTGCGATCGTAGACACCACTTTCGATCGCATAACGAATATATTCTTCAGTTTGACACTCAATTGTAAAACCGAGACGAACAGCAAAGCGAACAGCGCGATAAATACGAGTGGGATCTTCAATAAAGCTATTAACGTGTAAAACCCGAATTTGCTTAGCGTGTAAATCTAATAAACCACCAAAGAAATCCATCAATTTTCCTGGGCGAGGTGGTGTAAGTCGCAACGCCAGAGCATTGATTGTAAAATCCCGTCGATACAAATCTTGCCGAATAGAACTAGCTTCTACTTCTGGATTTGCTGCAGGATAAGGGTAAAATTCTGTCCTTGCAGTTGCAATATCCACCCACATAGAACCCAAAACAGGATCTTTACGCCAGAGCAAAGCAGCAGTTTGAAAAGAACCATGAACTTCCAAACGAGTATTAGGATAAATTTCTTGGAGGGCTTTTGCTAGTTCTACTCCAGCACCCACATCAGCAGCATTATGAAAACCATCTACCACCATGTCAATATCTTGAATTAGCAAAGGTTCATTGGGATTTGCCAATAACAGATCGCGTACTGCTCCCCCAACCAAATAAAGATGCCATCCCCGTTGCTTTGCTTGCAATGATGCTTTGGTGAGAAATTCCCACAGGGGAGGTGCAAGGCGAGAACGTAGTTCTCCTAAAGTCGGTAAATTAACTCTATCTTCTGCGAGTCCGCTATCTCCTTCTCCATTTCTTCTTTCCGAAGCTTCTCTTTCCTGATGTAATTCTCGCAAAACATCCGTACGGGTGACGATACCAACTAAGCGTTCATTTTCCAATACCGGTAAGCGTCCAATATCATAAGTTACCATCAAGGACTCAATTTGTGGCAGCGTAGTATCTGGCGTAATAGTCTTGAGATTTTTTGTCATGTAGCCCTTAACGGGTGCATGGGGGAAACGGTGATGCAGGGCAATATCTAGATCGCGTCGAGAAATAATTCCTACTAAATGTTTTTTCCCATCAACTACTGATAAACCCGAATGTCCGTAACGTAATAAGGTGCGATGAGCTTCCTCAATAGTAGTGTCTGGGAGAATCGTCCGTACCGGCGAAGACATTAAATCTCTAGCAGTTGGGGGATGGGGAATAATCGCCCTTAATTCTTCCAAAACTTCATTTAGTATTGCTTCAGCATCTGCATTACGCAAACTTAATGAAGCAGCTTGAGCGTGACCTCCTCCACCTAATATTTTAAAAATATCATTGAGGCTGCTGTTCTTAATTCGCGATCGCCCAATGATACTTAAACGGTTATTACCATCTTGCTTTATATCATTTACCAGAATTAAAGCATCAATTTCCGTCAACTCTAATAACTCTGATGCCAAAGTGGACAATCCCGGCACAAAATTATTGGTTCTCAAAGTTACCCAAGCAATTTTATATCCCCTAATTTCTTGAGTTTGCAAATTATCCAAAGCTAATGTTAATAGCTGTTGTAATTGTGGAGACAAGCCAGGTTCTACATACTCAGCAACAACAGATAAACTTGCACCTTGCTCCATCAGCCAAGCTAAAGCCAAAGCATCCCGCGATGTCGCCAAGTCGTAAGTTAATGAGCCAGTATCAGCATGAATACCCAAAGCCATCACCGTTGCTTCTGAAGGAGTCAGGGAAATTTGCTGTTGCTTTAATTGTTCAACAATCAAAGTTGTTACCGCACCCACCCCTGAAATATAAGATTTGGTCGCAGGAATATCTAATTTTTGTTCTAAGTGATGGTCGTAAACAATTACTTCCTTAATATTGGGTAAATCAAACCACTCAGCAACCTTTCCTAAGCGATCGCGTTGTTGAGTATCCACCACAGCCAAAGTACGTATATCACGGGGATTTACCGAACGTCTTTCAATTAGGGGATACTCATCACGATGCAAAGCCAAAAATTCCCGCACACCTGGATGACTACCTCCAGGTAACACTATCTTGCTACCAGGTAATAAAAGCCTGAGCCCGACTGCTGCTCCCAAGGCATCAAAATCAGCTGTTGTATGACAGAGAATTAAATCCATAACGGTAATAAACCTTTATTCTGATTAGAGTAGCGCGATCGTAGAACATTTCCTAATCCCCAATCCCCATATGGCTCTTAGCGGAAGCGTGACGCTAGTCATACGCCACGCTATGCTAACGCCGATAGGCGCGGGCTCACCCCAAGCCCCAACCTTGAAAAAGCCCACTGGGAGTGCGAGAATCAATAAATAGGTATCATTTGTGCTGCACGATATTTTATCTTTGATAATAAACAAGCATTTTTGGGAAAAGGGAAAATGACTATCCTGTTTCAAATTTCTTTATTAGCTTTAGTAGCTCTTTCATTCGTTATGGTAATTGGGGTTCCTGTTGCTTACGCAACTCCTCAAAATTGGGTTGAATCAAAAAAATTACTCTGGATTGGTTCTGGTATTTGGATCGTTTTAGTGGTACTAGTTGGAATATTAAACTTTTTCGTAATTTAGGCGACTGCTTCTAATTCAAATATACAAATAGCATGGGAATAGAGAAACTAAGGAACCCAGAAGAAAATAAATCTTGAGTAATGAAACAGGGTCAAACTGACAAAAAATCATAAAGATTCCTATTCGCTGTTTCCTGATTTTTATTTTTTTCTTGTTTTCCGATCTCTGTTCCCATTGTTTTCGAGAAACGCATGTATATTTGCAAGAAGTATAGTGAATTAATGAACGCATAATGGCAGTTTTTGAGGGAACTTTTACTCAAGCAGAACCATTGCATTTTGCAGTGGTAATTGGTCGCTTCAATGACCTGGTGACCAACAAACTGCTAGCAGGATGTCAAGATTGCTTGAAACGTCATGGCATTGACGTCAATCCCAATGGCTCTCAGGTAGATTATGTTTGGGTTCCAGGTAGTTTTGAAGTCCCACTAGTTGCTCGACAATTAGCAACCTCAGGTCGTTACGACGCAGTTATTTGTTTGGGAGCAGTAATCCGAGGACAAACTCCCCATTTTGATTACGTATCTTCAGAAGTGGCAAAAGGCATTGCAGCAGCAGCGTTTCAAACGGGAGTTCCGGTTATTTTCGGTGTGTTAACCGCCGATACCATGCAACAAGCTTTGGAACGTGCTGGAATTAAGAGCAACCATGGATGGGATTATGCAATGAACGCTTTGGAAATGGGTAGCTTAATGCGACAATTGCGTTCTTCTGGAACACAAGCATATCCTAGCAGTACTCAATCTTTAGCGCCTTCTCTTAGCAATACCGCCTTAGGCGAGTTTTCTACAGATACTCCACCCAAGGGCTAAGCCGACAACTAGATAGTTTCATCTAGATTTATCCATAACAGGAGGCAGGAGAATAACTTAATGGGGGATTTACAAGGTAAATATGGGAGTTTGAACTTCTAACTCCTGACTCCTAACTCCTAACTCCTAACTCCTGACTCCTGCTGTGCTGACGCCCCACTGCGTTAACGCTCGTTAGAGCGCGGTCTGTCCTGACTCCTGACCTAATAAAGTAATATTCTCAGTCAAAGCTTGACAAATTAAATTGACTTTGCAATACTTATTGAAGATTGATTAATGCGGGTATAGCTCAGTGGTAGAGCGTCACCTTGCCAAGGTGAATGTCGCGCGTTCGAATCGCGTTACCCGCTCTTAATTTTCAGTTTATAACCTTATCTGGGGAAGTAAATATAACTGATTCTTGTAAATCTTGGGCAATTTTTTGTTATTAGAGATAGATGAATCTATTTTAATTGGTTCATACACTTTTAATTATTTTCAAAGTGAATGCATTTGATAATTTTCTAGAATAGAAAGGTAAGTTTTGCGATCGCATAAGGTAACCAAAATTCTAAATTCAATCAAAATTGCAGCTTATTCATTTTCTTTCCTTCATAGCTTAAGAAGATAATTGAATTAAAGCTTGTGTTTCTTGTCGCTCCACAAGCATTCCTAATTTGTCAAATGCTCTGATTGCCTGTTTTGCCCAATCATAGGCAACCTTTAAATTACCCCGTTTTTGCTCTAGACTGGCTAGGGAGCGTTTTGTATATGCTTGAGTACATTCATCTTGATTGTTCTTAGCGACTTGCAAACCTTCTGTCAAAAGCAACTGTGCTTTATGTAAGTCGCCTTCTTGAATAGCAATATCTGCTAAAAAGTCTTTGGCAAGAAAAATTGCTCTTTGCCAACCAATAGCTTGGGCTTTATCCACAATTTGTTCAAATAACTTCTGACTGAGTTCGTAATTACCGGTTTTATAGTAAATTTCGCCTTTATAGTAGGAAATACTTATCGATAATCGAATTGCGATAGATGATGGAACTTCCTCACTATCTAGTAAACTTTCAGCACGTTCGAGCCATTGTTCTGCTTTTTGCAATTGCTTTTGCTGAATATGCCATACAGCAATATGATTCGCTAAATTGACTTGCCAATCAACTGTTTGATGTTGGCGCAATTCCCAAGCTTGAGTAAACAATTTATTTGCTGCAGCTAGGCATGAAGGTTGCCCTATTAAAGTTAATTTCCATCCCCGTTCGGCAATCATTTCAATAAAAGTTTCTAAATCTTCAAACCTTTGGGCATTAATAGTCAGCCACTCCAACCATCCTAAAGCTGCATCCCAATACTTGAGTCGATTACGACGACGATATCCTTGTGAGTAAGTATAACATTTTACGCTGCGCCACATTTTGCAGACATCATCATAACGTTCTTTCTTAATACACCATTGAATTACTTCCGTGATGTTATCCCATTCAGCAGCTAAATCTTGGTAATTTTGCCACTCACGCCAATCTTTACCACCATGTTTGTGAGTAACGTCTAAATACCAACTAACCCAACGATTACGAACTAAGTTTGCTAGTTGAGGATTTGCTGCCATTTTCGACAGTACATATTCGCGAGTCAACGGCTGGATAAGGTATCTCCCTTGTTGATGAACAATCAAGGATAATTGTTGTAAGCGGGCTAAATCATTCGCTGCAATATGTTCCTTCACAGCAGCTACAACACATAATGCTTGTTTGGTTGGAGGTTTAACAAATACTGCCAACGCCATTAACAGTTGATAGGCTGTTTGTCCTTCAATATGCTGCATTGAACTCTCAAGGTAAAAGCGGCAATAATCTCCCCGATAACTTCTTAACTGAGAAGAAATTGATTGAATACTGTAACCCGCACAGAACAAACGAATGGCATAATTAATTGCGGCAGGTATACCACCAGTAATTTTATAAATTTCTAAAGACTTATCTAAACTTAAGGTAACACCATTTTGATTAGCTTGCTCTTGAATTAATACTAAAGTCTCAGTTTGAGTCAAACTTGTTAGACGAACTGCTGTGAAAGGTGTTTTTTCTCGACTGATGAGTGCAGTTTTAACCGTGGACGGCAATTCATAAAGAAAACTCAAAATTTTTTGCTGTTCTTCTAGGTTCTCAAAGTTATCAATGATTAGTAAAGTGCGTTTTTTACTTAAATGCTTCCATATTTGTTGGTAACTTTCTTCAAAGTTGTCAGTAAATATCTCTTCACAGCCAACAATACAAGCAATTGTTTTTAAAATATCAGCAAAGTTTTTTTCTCTACGCCAACGGGGTACAATTCCACAGTCTGTAAAATACTGAATTTTCCCACTGGTAAAGATAATCGCTTCAAAGTCAGGTAAACTCTCTCCTGAATCTTGCCAAGTTATATTTTTCTGTGAAAATTCTAAACAACGATATACCACATCTAAAATTAATGCAGTTTTGCCAACACCACCCATTCCTTCAACTGAAATGCGAGCATTGGGATTTTTCCACGAAAGCAAATCCAGAAGTTTATTTACTTCCCATTCGCGTCCCACTAATCCAGCACGGTCGCGATTTGGCAAATTATGTTTTAGTTTGAACTGTGACTTGTCTGACTGGGTTTGAGTTTTCTGTATATTTGCCTGTGAATCTAAGAAAAGTTTTTGCTTGCTTGTAGTTTCTGTATCATCGTGAAATTCTTCTGTATTGAGCCAACCATCTTCACCAGCTAGCCCTTTCATTTTTAGTTCTTTTTGTTCTTGTTGATAAATTCGCTGCTGAATAACAGCTTTAACATTAGCTTTGGTAACTTTTTCTGATAAAACTTGAGATAAAATTTGCCAAAGTTTCGGTCCAATATCATTTTTCAGATATTCAAGGGTATAATTATTTTCCGCCGCAATTTGTGAATATTTTTTTCCCTGCCAAGTTCCAAAAAGTACTAATATTTCAATATTTGACAAATGCTTACCAGTTTTAGCTACGACTAGTTCATCTACAAGTCCTAAAACTTGTTTAAAAGTAATATCATTCGAGAAAAAACCATTCTTTTTACTACTCATTCACCCAATGATTTTGGCGTTTTACGACAACAATAATCTTCATAATATTTGATGCAAAAAATATTTTATTTTTCTTAAGCGTTCGGAATATAATTACTTCCTTTTAAAGGCTAAATTTACTTCAAAAAACAATAAAAGAGAACTAATAATTTTTCTATAACATCACTTTCTAACTTGTATTAAGTAATTTGAACGCGGTCAAAATTATATGTTATGCAAAACTTTTGGCTCTTCTAAATTATTATTTATGACAATCTCATATACATTTATTCATTGTTTTTCATAATTTGACAATATATTATAGGTTGTTGCCAAAACTGTAACCGCCAACTTGCCAAGTCATGGAAAATGTCATAGTCGAAATCAGAATTATGACGATAATAGTGGTGATATTGGACAAGTTAATGAATAGTTCCCGCACAAAGTTCCTTCAAAGGCGTTACGGCGTAAGTCTCGGTAGACGTTACGTATTAGCAGCAACTAGCGTGGTTTTAATGGGTGTATTAGGATATTCGCAGATAAATAGTAGCACGAGTGCGGTTGCGGAATCTCCTTTAGCTAATACAGAAGCTCCACCTTTAAACCCAATGACAAAGCCAGAACAGGAAATTGTTGCAGCTAACACCAAGTTTGGTTTTAAATTATTTGCAGAAATTCTTAAAGAACAAAAGGAAGAAAATATTTTTATTTCTCCTTCCAGCATCGCTATGGCTTTAGCAATGACCTACAACGGTGCTAGTGGTTCTACCCAAAAAGTAATGGCTCACGCTTTAGAGCTAAAGGGTCTAAACCTACAACAGATTAATAATGGCTATGGGGAATTGAAAAAATTATTAGTAAATCCAGACGAAAAGGTAAAGCTTGATATTGCTAATTCTCTCTGGGTAAATCAAGATTTTAAACTTAGTCCTGAGTTTCTCCAAAGAAATCAGAAGTTTTATCAAGCTGAAATTAGTAATCTAAATTTCAACGATCCCAATTCAGTAAAAACAGTAAATACATGGGTAAAAGAAAATACTCAAGGTAAAATAGATAAAATTCTTGAAAGAATAAACACTGACGATGTATTATTCCTCATCAATGCTATTTACTTTAAAGGTAGCTGGAATAAAGAATTTGATCGCACAAAAACCCAAGAATTACCTTTTACATTGACATCAGGGAAACAAAAGCTACACCCTATGATGGCACAAAGCGACCGATACAGATACTACGAAACTGAAAAATTTCAATCCGTAAGTTTACCCTACGGCAAAAATGAACGAATCAGTTTTTATGTATTTTTACCCAAGGAAAATTCTAATTTGCAAGAATTCTACCAAAATTTAAACGCTTCGAATTGGGGGAAATGGATGAACCAGTTTCAGAAGCGACAAGGTTCGATTCGTCTACCACGTTTTAAGACAGAGTATGATATTACTCTCAACAAAACATTAAGTGCTTTGGGAATGAGGGAAGCTTTCACAGAGAAAGCAAATTTTTCTGATATGGGAAATAATCTTGCCATTTCTGAAGTGAAGCATAAAACTTTTGTAGAAGTTAACGAGGAAGGTACAGAAGCAGCAGCTACTACTTCTGTCGGAATTACCCGGGTTTCTGCCTCACAAGAACAGCCATTTAACATGGTCGTTAATCGTCCCTTCTTCTACGCAATTAGGGATAACAAAACGGGAAGTTTATTATTCATGGGCTCAATAGTTGAACCTAATGTTTGAAAATTCAATGGGAGAAAATTTACTTTCCTTGAATATTCATTTTCTGTAATTGGGTGTAGTTTTAAGCTATGAATTTTGTTTATAGCAAATGTATTTGCAGTAAATATTTCAACAGCAAATACATTAAGCCAAAGACAAATTTTAAATTACTCAAACAGCTGTTCTGTGTGAATATAAATTTGTATGAATATAAATCGAGTACTTGTTTTGTTAATTAAGTAACGAATCTATTGATATCGGGGTTGCGACTATCTTAATGGTACTGATACTTGATTTGGTTGACCCTCCACAATCTCCTCAGTTGAGTCAACACTATCAGTAGGTATTGGACGTAAAAAAGTTAAGATAGACTTGATTACCACAGCTATTGGAACAGCAACAACAACACCTAAAAGCCCACCAATTCTAGCTCCACACAAAACTGAAATAACTACCCAAACTGGATTTAAACCCGTAAAACTACCTAAGATGCGGGGTCCAATTAGATTTTCCAGAATTTGCTGAATAATAACTGCTGCTAGTAAAACCCTCATTCCCATCCAGAAATCCTGCAAAGTCACAAGGGAAGTTGTCACAGCAATACCCACAGTTCCCCCAAAGGGAACCAACGCCATCAAGCCAATTGTTAAACCAAACAATAAACCAAATGGTACTTTCAGCCATAAAAAAGTAGATATGAGTGCTGATGCCATACAAACCGATAGTATCAGTTGAGTAATAAAGAAGTTTTGAAAACTCAAGCGGATAGTTTCGGAAAAATGCTCGCGAAATTTTGTAGGTAACCAATATATTAAACTAGACCAAAGCTCACCCCCATGCTGTAAAAGATAAAAAGTTAAGACCATTGTCAAAACAAAATCTAGCAGACTTGTGACCGTAATTACTGCCAAATTCAAAACTTGTCCGGCGATCGCCTGCAATTCTCCTTTAACGCGGTCATTAATTTGTACTACTAAAGCATCTAAATTTAGAGGTAATCCTAAACTATCTGCTTTTTCATTTAGCATCATTAGTTGCGAACGCCCAGAATCAATCAAATCTGGTAGTCGAGCAACAAGTTGCTGTGCTTGGGTTAAAGCCAAGGGGAAAAGGGTCACACCTAATGCCAATAAAATTGATAAGGCAATCAAAAATACTAAGATTGCTACCGGTTCTCGCCTAACACCTTGACGTTCCAACCAGCTAACGGGATAGTTAAGCAGAAACGCTAAAACTGATGCTCCGACTAAAATAACAATTAAGGAATGAAAATAGTTGAAAATAGCTAAAAGTGCCCAGCCATTAAGTACTAATAGCGGCGTTAATAAAGTAGCTGCGGCTATTCGTACTATCGGCGTAAGTGTCTGCCACCATTGGAGGAGCTTACCTGTCTGCATCTGCTGATTGCGGGATACAACGAAATAAATTTCTTTTTTACAACTCTTTTTTATAAGTTACGATTGTCAGATAAATTTTTCATTACTCATTTTAGATTAATAATTCCCCTAATTTATAATTACATACTTAGAAATGAACCATACAGAAAGTGCAAACAGGGCTCATAACACCAACGATACATCATATCCTTCCCAATATTTACTTTTATATTTAATTCCCGTCATAGGTTTTTTCCCATCTTTATGGACTCTTTATCACAAACAAGGTAGCAGGGAAAAGCTTAGTGTCAGTAGACTATCAGTGACTTTAGCCCTTACATGGGTTATGGGGTATATTCTCCTAGCAAGTGGAACAGCATCCTTAAACTCAAATTTATTTGCTGTACGTCTGCTTATTCTCAATAGCTTTTTTACTTCTAGTTATTTTTTGGTTAGTATTTGGTTAATGCTCCGAATATCTAAAAACAAATATAAAGGTTTGCCAGGATTTAGCCAGCTTGCCGATCAAATATTAGGTAAGTATTTGTCCTAACCTTTACTTAAGGTCTTAACATTTAAAATTTATTGTAGGTGTTTTTTATAGGCATTGATTAAAATACTGACTTAAATGCAATAAAAGTGATAGTACAAGAGTGTAAATTTAGTCAAATGTGAGTAAGAATTGTCATACTTTAATAAAACATCACAACATCTCCGGATTCATAGAAAAAATAATAGAAATACTGCTATAAGTGTTTTGATTGACACGGAAGTGGGAAATTTACCACTGATAATTAGTAGTTAGTTATTATGGGTTGATTCATTAAATTGGTTTGTAATTTGACCATATCTATCAGTAAGTGTGAGGAAATAAGTGACTATTCACAAAAGCTCAGCGCAGGATAAGCATTCGGCTAGCACTTCCAATATGGGTACAAGAAATACCCAAAAAGGGAAATCAGGACGTTGGTTGTGGTTTTGGGTTGGAATGAGTGGAGTTGCCATGGTATCTGCGACTGCAGGAGCACTGCTCGCTGTTTCATTAACAAGTACACCCCTGATGCAAGCCAATCTCAGCCCGGATGAAGCTGCGGTGTTTGAGAGCGATCGGATTGCTGGTGGTGGGCTGCGTTTTTCAGAATTAACTCGCCCTGTCAATATTTTGGTTATGGGGATGAGTGTATTACCACCGGATAGCCGTCAAGTCTCTGTTGACACAAAAGAACTAGGATACTTGCCTCAGGTTAATGCATTTGATGGTCTCGCTGATGTAATGCTGTTAATCAGATTCGAGCCACAGCAGAAAAAAATTGTCATGCTTTCCATTCCCAGGGATACTCGCACTACAGTCGAAGGGTATGGTAAAAGAAAAATTAACTCTGCAAACCTCGTCGGCGGTCCAGCATTAACAGCAACAACAGTAAGTAATCTTTTAGACGATGTAGCAATTGACCGTTATATCCGAATTAACGTTTTGGGTGTTGGCAAATTAATCGACGCTTTAGGAGGTGTAACAGTTTACGTTCCTAAAGATATGAAATATCAAGATGATTCTCAACATCTTTACATCAATTTGAAAAAAGGGAAACAACATCTTGACGGCGACAAAGCACTCCAATTACTACGTTTTCGTCATGATAATAAGGGAGATATTGGTCGCATTCAACGCCAACAAATGGTTATGCGAGCATTAATAGATCAATCTCTTAATCCTGCGACTTTAGGAAGATTACCTCATATCCTTAATGTTGTTCAGTCCCATTTAGACACGAATTTAACTCTAGAAGAACTATTAGCACTTGCTAGTTTTGGCGTCCGAACCAACCGCTCCAATATGGAAATGTTAATGCTACCTGGTCGTTTTAGCCAAAAAAGTGAATTTAATGCTAGTTACTGGATACCAAACAAAGATCGTATTTCCAATCTAATGGTGCGTAATTTCGGATTGGAATCAGATGCTCCCTTAGAGATAAGCGATCCGTCTTCTTTAAGAATAGCAATTCAAGATAGTACTAATAGTAGTCGTGCGGAACTTCGACCTTTAATTCGAGGTTTGCAAAGGGCTGGTTATAGCAATATTCATATATCTAGCCCGTGGAGCATACCATTACAAGAAACTCATATTGTTGCCCAAAAAGGTGATGGAGACAGCGCTGAGTTAATTCGCAATGCATTAGGATTTGGAGAGGTAAGGGTTGAAAGTACTGGAACCTTGAGTTCCGATATTAGTATCCAGTTGGGTCAAGATTGGTTAAAAAATAAAGATTTATTGGATGAAAAGTAATTTAAGTAAAATCTTTAATTGTTGCTTATCTTTATGACCTATTATTTTCCAGCCTAACAAATCAGCTTTATTTATCATCTAGGGTATATTTTAGGTATATAATTTGTAACTAAAGATAAATCATTTTTTTAGCTGTCCTGTTCTTTCCCTTAGATAAAATACAAATCAATAAGCATAATAGTAAATATTTTCTGCAATTTAATTTTGCTTTTTTTTAAACCTTTAATCTGCCTAACCTCAAATTAAATTCAAATCCAAACTCAATTGAAATTGAAAATCAAATTAAAATTTGAAATTTAAATCAAATACAAAACTAAATTTAGTTCAAATTCAATTAAATTTTAAATTCAAATTCAATATAATAAATTTTTGCAATTTACAATTTCATTGAGCTAATGGGATTATGATATTTATTCCTGAATCCAATCTTGTAAAATGGAGTTTACTAAAGAAGGAGCCTCATCTTGAGGGCAATGTCCTACACCTTGTAAAGGAATAAATTTTTTGACTTGCGGATAATTAGCCAATTCTCTACCTAGATCTATTGGTTCCCAAGGGTCGTCAGTTCCCCATAAAATAATTACAGGACACGAAAGTTTTGGTAAAAGGTCTTCTGCTAAAGGTCCACTTGAGTATGCGGTAAATGCAAGGAAAACATCTGCTGCTCCTGGATCCTTAGCTGGTTTTATAATGATGTCAATTAATTCTTCCGTAACCGCATTATCATCAATATAAGCTTGTTGAAGAACTTTCTTCACAGTACTACGCTTAGCTATTTGATGGAAAAAGAATTTACCAACAGTTCGGAAAGTCAAAATTTTTTGTAGTAGCGGAGTTCCCAAACGACGACTCAATGGTAAAGTTTCTCGTTTCCTCTCGTGAAGTAATCGCAAAGAACAATTAAGCAGAGCAATTCCTGATGATATATCAGGTTCGATCGCAGCAGCTTGCATAATTGCAATACAGCCAATAGAATTTCCGATAAGATAGGCTGTTTTACCAACTACTTGCTGGCAAAAATCTTTTATCTGCTGACCCCAAGTATCAAAGGTATAGTTAATTTCTGTATTGGGGGAGGGTTTAGCCGAACCACCAAAACCGATTAAATCTAAAGCATAAACACGGCATTTTTGTGCTAATACGGGAATATTTTTTCGCCAGTGACCCCAAGATGCACCAAAGCCATGTACTAACACAATGGCTGGTCCTGATTCTCCCTGCTGTTGATAACATATGGGGAAACCCTTCCAAATCCAGGTTTTTACAGGGTTTAATCCTAACTCAGAAGCAAAAGTGGTCATTGATTTAAATTCAGTAATAATCCGAAAGCTCAATATTAATTTTATGTTTATCTGTATCAGGTTTGGTGTGAATTTACTCGAACCACTTCCCAGGCTGAGAAAATATTAAATTTTAAATTTTAGACTCTGAAGTTTAGATTATAAAATTTAAACCTTGAATTTATAGGTCTTGAAATTTGTTAGCATGTGTGTTTTGGCTTTGACACATAGTATAACGAAAAAATAGTACGAAAAAAAATTTACATAGGTATTTATTTACTTAAAAATCAAGAAAATAACATTTTTTATATACACACTTATTCAGTGCTATCACTTATGCTAAAACACTGAATATCAAAATATTTTTCAAATATTATTCATACATAACGATCGCACGCTAAGTTTGTGAAGCAAGATAAATAGTATGGATATTTTTAT
>NZ_JASJDK010000026.1 GCF_030065675.1 Mastigocoleus sp. MO_188.B34
ACCATTACACGCATTCAGCAAAACAAAACACTTAGGAGCCGGATGCGGCGAAAGTTGCACGTCCGGATTTGAAGGAGAGGTGCTCCCGGTAATACGGGACATCGACTCTAACCGGCTAGCGCCACGAATGTCCGTTCCAGTTTTTTCTGAGATAAAACGCGTCGGCGTAAGACGCAAGGGAACGCGCACCAAGAAATGCGATTTTCGGATTGACGTGTTCTAATACTTGGTCACGAACGGTTGTTTCAATACCTTCAAAGGTTTCAAGCTTTTCTATTGGTGCGTTTTTGTATAGAATTTTAGCTATTTCTTTAACGTGACTATCTAAAAGCTTCTTGTCTTCTGGTGTCATTGGTTGGCTAAAGCAAACTCGATCATTATTTATTCTCTCCAATTGTGGTGCTGATGTATAGCCCCGCATTATTCGCGATAAATGCTCGCGAATAATATTGATTCCTTTTCATCCTTTTGCAAAATTGGGATGCTCCCGTTGTCTCTCTCATTGGTGCGCGACACCGTAAACCCTAATTTGCCTTACTTTATTTATCATCTGGTCGCACCTCTACCCTTGCAAATATGCCAGTTGCGTAATTTCTAAATATAAAAACTGTGTAAATTCAGTGATTTTTGGGAATCATACTGGTGATGCTTCTTGAGCTTGCTTGAGTAAATCTAACCAGATGAAATTATTATCTTCACCAAAAATCAATCTTCCCAAATATTTGAATCCGTTTTTATACGGCTTGTTTTCTTTATTATTAATATTCTTAGTATTTTCTGATCCAGTATTTTTTACTGTAGGTCAGCAAGCTTCAGGACAAACCATTAAACAACTGCGATCGCAACAAAAACAAATCAAGCAGAAGCATCAGGGAGTAACCAAAGAAAAACAACGCCTGACTAATTTAGAAACAAAAGCAAAAAAGCGTCTTACTGGTTTAGAGGAAAACCTCAAAACTACAAATAACAATATTCAAGACAGCGAACAGCGTTTAAAACAAGCAAACAAACGCCTCCAAGAATTAGAAACAAAATTAACAGCAGCACAAAGTTCCTATCAAGAACAACAAACAGCAGTAGTTGCAAGATTGCGATTTTTGCAGCGATCGCAACTAACTCAAGGATGGGCGATTTTATTGCAAAGTGAAAACTTGAACGATTTTTTTAGTCGTCGTCGCAACTTAAAGTTGTTATATCAAGCTGACCACAAAATTTTAATCAAATTAACCCAACAAGCTAATCAAATCAAACAACAAAGAACCGAAGTTGAAACCAAAAAAAATGAAATAGCTTTAATTCGTCAACAATTGCTCGCCCAAAAATTAGATTATCAGACCCAAGCACAATTGCAATCAGAATTGGTCGGGCGTTTGAATAGCGATCGCCTCGCGTTGAAAGCTGCTCAAGCTCAACTTCAGAAGGACTCACAAGCCATAGGAAATTTAATTCAACAAAAAATCAGAGCCGCAGAACTAGCTAAAGCTAATAGTAAAAGAAACTGGGTTCGCGGTAGCGGTATTATGGCATTTCCTAGTAATGGTCGGATTAGCAGTCCTTTCGGTTTTCGGATTCATCCCAAACTTGGTTATCGACGCATGCATACCGGTATGGACTTTGCAGCGAGTTATGGAAGTCCGATTCGTGCTGCTGATTCGGGAACTGTGATTTTTGCGGGTTGGTATGGTGGTTATGGTTATGCTGTAATTATCAACCACGGTAAAGGAATTACCACCCTTTACGGTCATAGCAGTAAACTTTATGTTTCCGAAGGTGAATCTGTTAAACGGGGACAAGCGATCGCTGCAATTGGTTCTACTGGTTTGTCAACTGGTCCTCACCTGCATTTTGAAGTTAGGAAAAATGGTAAACCTGTAAATCCAGCTAATTATCTTTAGACATCTCCAGAAATGAGATATCACCCCTGACTACACAAGGCTTTTATATTCTTTTTCGGAGATGTCTTTTGAACACAGTGGGAAATACAATCTTCCTACACAAAAATAAATCACTAACTACCTATAGCCAGCCAAAGAGATCCAAGGTATACTATTCGGGTATGCAAACAAATAATTTCGTTTGTAATAACGAGGGCGCGTAGCTCAGTGGATTAGAGCGTCAGATTCCGGTTCTGTAGGTCGGGGGTTCGAATCCCTCCGCGCTCGCTTTTATTTACTCAAATCCTGATTAAACTTCCAAGAACAAACTGGGAATAAGAATGTTGAGGTTCTGCCTCAAGTAATATGATACAGAGCAGAACCTCAAAAATTACGATTGCAAAAAAGTATTAATCTTCTAGTAATTAATCTTCTAGTAATTAATCTTCTAGTAATTAATCTTCTAGTAATTAATCTTCTAGTAATTAATCTTCTAGTAATTAATCTTCTGGTAATTAATCTTCTAACAAGCTACGCAACATCCAAGCAGTTTTCTCATGGACTTGCATCCGCTGAGTTAGTAAATCAGCAGTTGGTTCGTCATTCACTTCTTCAACCACCGGAAAAACAGAACGCGCTGTTCTAACCACAGCTTCCTGTCCTTCTACTAGCAAGCGAATCATTTCTTTAGCTTTCGGAACTCCCGGAGTTTCAGAAATCGAACTCAATTTCACATATTCACTGTAAGTTCCTGGTGCTGGATAACCAAGTGCACGAATCCTTTCAGCAATTAAATCTACTGCTGCAGATAACTCTGTATACTGAGTCTCAAACATCAAATGCAAAGTCTGGAACATTGGACCCGTAACATTCCAATGAAAGTTGTGGGTTTTAAGATACAAAGTGTAAGTATCTGCTAGCAAACGAGATAGTCCTTCAGCTATTTTTGCTCTGCTATCTTCATCAATACCAATATTGACGGGAATTGCGTTAGTATTTGCACCTTGAGCTTGCATTGTCTTTCTCCTGATCGATTACTTATCGTTGTTTGTTTATTAACTTTTTATTATTACTTAAGCAATAAATATTTAATTTTGACTTTTGAGTTTTGGTTCATGCAATGTGCATTTTTAAAACACTTTTCGGAGCTTTACGAATTCTTGCTAAGATTGTTTTTTTACCCAAACGTTGACAGGCTTCATAACGATGACAACCAGAAAAACCGTAGTATTGTCCCTCTACTTCTAAAACATCGATTGGTTCTTGCTGACCTATCTGTGCGATCGACTCCATCAAAAATTTGACTTTTTCTGGGTTGTTCTGTCTCGGTAATGGTCTTTTGATTCGATCAAGTGGAATTTCCTCTACCCTCATTAGCCTTAACCTTTTTTAGTAATCATATTTTTTATCCTTAAATTAATCATAGTCGTTATGACTTCATTTAGCAAGTCTTCGGATTGGAAAAAAGTAGTCATAATATTATTAAGTGCCTAATCGCACCACAAAAATCAAATTATTTTTGTTAAAAAAGTAACTAGCAGGCGGCAGAGGCGGAAAATCTTGGTTTCAATTAATATTTGGATTTGGCGTTTCTCATCTGGGATTTTAACGGCGCTTTTTTTACCATTTATCACCAGTACTTATACTTACGCTAATACTACTGGAGATGTCGAATTGAGTGTGGGAATAGTACAAAAATTTGGCGAAGATCCCCAACGACAGTTCAAACTAGAACCAACAAATGGCGATTTCCTGAAACTTAAGTTCAAAAAAAAAGGTAAAGACCAGACTTTGGTTACAGCTAATCCGGTGAACTTAGAAATTAGCACGGCAAAGTTGTCAGATACCAAAATTGATGAAAGAGTTGTTTTAGGAACATTTCGTACTTTTGAAGCAGCAGAAGATGGTGCTAAAAAGTGGCGGGAAAAAGGAATAGAAGTGGAAATAGCCCAACCCGAACGTTGGGAAGTTTGGGCGAAACGAGAAGTTTATAACACACCATTACTACGGCGCTTACTATTGCAGAACGTACAAAAAGTAGGCAAGAAACTAGCTTATATCAAAACAAATATTTTCAAGCAAGAACCAAAAATTAGCTGGGTAATTGGGAATAACCGTTATAACCGCGAACACTTAGAAATTAGTAGTAACAAAAATTTAATTAGAGTTAGATCGAATAAAAATTCTAAAAGAGCTAGGCTTTATCCCGGAAGATTGCGCGTACAACCAAATGCTTACGGTACCTATACCTTAGTAAATCAAGTACCCCTGGAAAAATATTTGCGGGGGGTTGTACCCTATGAGATTGGTCGAAATGCTCCCAAGGCTTCCTTAGAAGCACAAGCTGTTATTGCTCGCACCTATGCTCTGAGAAATGTGCGTAGATTTGCAGTTGACAACTATGAGTTATGTGCAGATACACACTGTCAAGTTTACTTTGGGATAACTGGTGCAAGTTCAAGCACAGATCGAGCGATCGCTTCCACAAGAGGAATGGTGCTTACCTACGATAATAAATTAGTTGATGCTTTGTATTCTTCCACAACTGGGGGTGTAACGGCTTTTTTCGATGATGTTTGGAACGGTACTCAACGTCCTTATTTACGTCCAATCATTGATTCTCACCTGAATATTTGGAGTTTATCTCAAAAAAGTTTAGCTGATGAAGAAAACTTCCGGAAATTTATCAGTTTGGAAGAAGGCTTTAATGAAAGCGAACAACGCTGGTTTCGTTGGCGTCGGGAAACAAGTATGGAAGATATCACCAAAGGCTTGCAGAAGTTTTTGAAAGTCAAAAACAGTCCCTTTGCTAAATTCAAACAAATTAACAACATAGTTGTTGAAAAACGAAGTAAAGGTGGACGTATTCTTCAATTAGCCATTAACACTGATATAGGTACCTTTCACTTGCACAAAGACGAAGTTCGTAGCGCCTTTGCTGCTCCCGTCAGCACATTATTTTACTTACAACCTTTAAATAAAGGAAAACCTGGAATTTGGGGTTATGCTTTCGTTGGAGGTGGTTTGGGACACGGTGTAGGTTTGAGTCAGACTGGCGCACAAAAATTAGCTAAATTAGGTTGGTCTAATGACCAGATTCTAAAATTTTACTATCCCGGTACTCAAATTCAAACTCTTAACCAAATTGCACAAAAGTAGAATTCAGGTCTTATAACTCTTCTCTCACTTCTCTGTTTCTTGTTCCTTGTTCCCTGTTCCCTGCTCCCTAAAGTGTCCGTAGAATATCTTTTGACTTTTAACTTTTAGCTTTTAAATTTTAACTGTTAACTTGTGGGTAGCACCATAACGTTCTCACCCACATCTCTACCACAATAAATGATGGGTGACAAACATTTCTAAATATTAAGCAGGAAAACACACTAACTGGCTTTCCTGCTTATCATAATACTAGATGTTTGTTCAACTAAGTTAACTTCGCAGACACAGCAGAGTAATACTTTGTCTCTCTGTGTGCTGCTTTTTTTTGTCTCAAGCTTAGTAGAGAGCTTCTTCTTGATGAGTTTCGATGGTGCAATCAGAAGTTGGGTAAGCAACGCAAGTAAGTACGTATCCACCTTCCATCTGATCATCATCTAAGAATGATTGGTCAGACTGATCTACAGAACCTGCTGTGATTTTTCCAGCACATGTGGAACAAGCACCAGCGCGACAAGAATAAGGTAAATCTAAACCTGCTTCTTCCGCAGCATCAAGAATATAGGTATCGTCGTCACATTCGATGACTTGATTTATGCCTTCGGCTTCGCTAATAAGTGTAACTTTGTAAGTTGCCATTTTGTTAATCCTCTCTCTTGAGTTCGGCAGTATAAGTTATTTAAAGCAATTAGTCTAACTTCACTTATATTTTTATTAAGTGAGTTATCAAAATTAATTTTGCTTCAATTCTGATACTACGAGAAAAATTTGATCGTGTAACTGAATTTTCAACCCGATTAGTAATGAGATTTAGTTATCCAATACCAATAATTTTTACTTATCTATTTAGACTGTTTTCAACTGATATATAATTTAAAGTTATAGAAAAACTCTAAAATGCTTATTTTGCCAATCAAAACTGAAAAACCTAAGTCATAATTGTTACATCTGGGCTAAAATAATCTGCTGCGGATAAGTTCTAATTGCAAAAGTCAGAGGTCATTGATATCTTGATGCATAAACTTCTAAATAAAGGTATATTCATTAAGTAAGATTTTATTGCACGCAATAAAAAAATATTTTTTGTGTGCAGGCAAAATCAATACCAAACATCAAAACAGCAGTGAAAGACTAGGATGTATAATCTTTCTCGCGCTCCAGGGGCAGGACCGATAAAAGTGGGTATGATTGGGACTGGTTATGCAGCAAAATTAAGGGCAGAAGCATTTTTAAAAGATACGCGTTCAGATTTAGTCGCAGTAGCTGGGAATACACCCCATAAGACAGCAGCATTTGCTCAACAGTATGACTGTAAAGTAGTTGAAGGATGGGAGGAGTTAATAGGGCGTCAAGATGTAGATCTAATTGTTGCAAGTACAGTTAATCAACATCATGGGGAAATTGCATTGGCTGCATTATCTGCAGGTAAACATATTGTTGTGGAATATCCCTTGAGTTTAGATGTGACTCAAGGTTTAGAAATCATTGCTCTTGCTAAGGCTCAGAATAAACTTTTGCATGTAGGGCATATTGAGGTTTTAGGTGGTTTACACTCTTCACTCAAAGAAAGAGTACCTCAGTTAGGAAAGGTTTTCTATACTTCCTATCGCACAATCAAGCCACAAAACTTCATAGGTTTGAGGTGGAGTTACAATCACGATCTATTCGGTTTTCCTTTGATGGGGGCACTTTCACGAATTTATCGTCTAATAGATTTATTTGGCGATGTAAAAACCGTCAATTGCCATAATCGATTTTTAAATGAAGACGCTCAATATTACCAAGGTTGTATTTGTACGGCTCAACTCCGTTTTGAGAATGGGGTTTTGGCAGAAATTTTATATGGTAAGGGTAAAAGCCTGTGGCAAAGGGAGCGAAAATTTGAAGTTCATGGTGAAAATGGCGCGTTAATTTTTGAAGGTGCTAAAGGCATTTTAATGCAGAAAAAAGAGACTGTTTCAATAGATTTGCCCAGTCGTAAAGGTTTATTTTATAAAGATACAAATATGGTTTTAGAGCATTTGTTTGAGGGTGCACCTTTGTATATTTCTCCCGAACAAAGCTTGTATGCCCTGAAGGTAGCAGAAGCAGCTAGAAAATCCGCTGAGACAGGGTTAAGTGTGGTTGTTAAGTAAGAAGTAATGTTAGCGTAAGCGGGGCGCGACAGCGCACAGTAATGAGTAAGAATTAAGAATTAAGAAGTAATTTAGTCTTCCCCACACTTCCCACACTTCCCACACTTCCCACACTTTTCCCAAGTCCCCAGTCGCTAATCCCCAATCCCCTCTTCCAACTTATTAGGAATGCCTTGACAACCCCCAGGAATAGTAGCTCTGCTTTTGTCTCCGCACCAAGCACAACAATAATATTTGACACGTTCGGGCATTCGTTTAACATTACTGAAATCGACATTTTGCACTACTGCACCAGTATATTCACCAGTTTTATAGTTTGGCGGAGAGTCACGACTGCGTGGTGATGCATTTTCTGCAGTACCGTAAAACAAACGAGTGCCGTTGAGATCGCTATCGCTTAAATTTCCTTCGTAAAGGATGCAGCGAGCTAGATTCGCTTTTACTAAGTCGCAATCACTGAGATTCGCTCTGACCAAATTTGCATCACTTAAATCTGTCCAACGTAGATCGCTATGGGAAAGGTCTGCTCCTGCTAGCATCACGCCCAAATCAATTACCCTTACCCCATAATATCTATCTTCAGCATAACCACCCTTGCCATCAAAGATTGCTCTACCTAAATGGCTATCACGCTTCAGGGGAGTAAGCAATTTGGATTGGGAAAGAAAACGAATAATCTTAGCTTTACCTTGAGCATCCACGCTACCAAGAATTGCGGCAGTTCGTCCCTGTGCCAATAAACGTTCTTGAGGCCAATCCTCCAACAATCCTTCATCATCCAAAACTAGATCGGATATTCCTTGAAAGTAAGAATCGATTGTTTGCTGTTGGGTAATACTATTTTGTTGGATTGTAAGATTATTTTGCTGAACTGTCAGTAAATTTTGTTGAATTGTTAAGTTTTTGGAGATAACGTACTGTCGCCAAGCTACATAGACAGCAATAATTGCAATTGAGATTTGTCCTAATGCTCCAAACCACTCAGCTAAAGTACCAGAAGCATCCCAGTTAATTGGAACATCAGAAAATCTAACTATGGCAATAACTGCGATTGTTAAACCAATCAGGGCAATTGTCAAAGAGCGCTGTTGGGGTGTCAACCACTCACTAAGTACAACTTTTAACCAAGGTATTAGAATAGTCCCTGACAAAAATAAGTTGACTAGTACACCTAATGCACCTATGAATAAGTTATCCAGAGAAATACCAATGATGGTAACAGCGATCGCCATTAGGGCAATTACCATGGCTTTAGGCTGGAGTATATTTAAACTAGTGCCATTTCTGTAAATATAATTAACCTTGTCACCATTAGTCTTGTCACTATTAGCTCCTCCCTCATTATTAGCTTTGTCGCTGGCTTTATATTGAGAAGCTTTACTTAACTTTATTCTGTTTTCTTCGGATTGTAATGCAGCTAGTACCTCATTGATTTCTTGATCTTTATCACCAGTTACAGACAAAAAAATCTTATCGTGACGAATGCCATTTTCTGATTGCAATTGATTATCGAGAAAGGACTCATTGGAGTCAGAGTTGGATTCAATACTCATTTTTCTATGCGCTTATAGCATACCCAAATCTATTACTTTTATCTGCCTGTTTCTTACTATTCAGGTAATAACAGTGCAATATCATGCAGAAACAATCAACAAATTTTAGGTATGGTGCTTTGCCTTTGCAGTTATTTTTCAAATTCAACTGTTTACTTTAATATTTATAATTAATTTTACTTAATATTATGTTATTCCTGAGTGCCGCAATCAGGAAAGCAGGTTGTGCATATTTTTCCCATAGCTCTCACTGAAAATGATTCATAAATTTTATACTTGCTGTATATCAATCACTACTTTTATTCTGATTCCTGATTTTATCTGCTAAAATTTCAAAACAATTACAGTACAAGTATTATTAACTACTTGTAAGTGACTAGTATAATAATAATCTAATGAAAATGCTACTTTCAGCTTTGAGTTGAATTAATCGGATTTTTTAATTTGACCGTCACCATAATTAAGACAGGACTTACGCAATTGTCACAATATACTGGTGGTGCGTGACACTAAAAACCTTATTAATAGGTTCAAGTTCACTCTAAGTGTCACACACCCTACAAAAAAATGTGCCGGTTGCGTAAGTTCTATAAGAGATTGATTTGAACTCTTGCTACAAGAGATAATTGCGGTATAAATATAACTTTTAATAGATATAATATTTTCAACATTGACTAAATCATCTGGTTGAAGTTAACTCTCAAATATAGTTCTCAAATATATAAATAACTGATAGTTATATAAGAAAATTATAAATACATAAATATCATTTCTATTGACTAAGTCACGATAAATATTTGACTAAAATAAAAATAATTTTTGAGCTAAATACCATAGTAAATATTGACAAAACTACCTATCAGATATTATATAAACTGAATGTAATTTAGGAATGTTGACAATATAAACAATTAGAAATGTAATTTATCTAAATTTTTTCGATTTTGGATACAAAGCAAATTGCGACTATCTTTAGTGCAATTAAAGCTATTTATGTAAGTGCATTAAAATTATATCAAAATAATTTAATGTTTATTTTCTATTTTATTAGAGCACTTAAAGATTTACTATAAAAATATGAGTTCTGTAGGTAAAGAATGGCCAACTGCCGCTGCATAGTTGTCTCAAGCCTAATAGCTTTATTCTCTTTTGGTTGTGTTCAGGAGAGAGAACGTTCGAGAGAATTAGTGCAGCCCATAGTTCTGGAAAATAATATTTCCCAGTTTTTTATACAAGCATATGATTCTCAGGAAGCTCAAATATTATTGCAACAAGCTAATATTTTGCTAGACAATCATTATTATGATGAAGCTGTAAATCTATATAACCAACTACTTGCGATTGAAGACGATAATATTGAGGCTTGGAATAATAGAGGTAATGCTTTAGCAGCACTTAAACTTTATGAGCAGTCAATAGCATCCTATGACAAGGCTATTACACTTCAGGTAAACCAGCATCAGTCATGGTATAACCGAGGTAATGTGTTAGCCCAAATAAAACGTTATTCAGAAGCAATTCATTCCTACGAACAAGCTATTAGGATTAAACCTGACAAGTATGAAGCTTGGATTAATCGAGGTGTTGCTCTATCTAAAATACAGCGTTATCAAGAAGCCATAGATTCTTATGATGAAGCGATCGCAATTGCGCCCAATACTACTGAAGCATACTACAACAAGGCTTGTATTCATGCTCTTCAGAACAATATTAGCTTAGCCTTAAAGCATCTCAAAAAAGTTATAGATAGGGCTCCCGATAGATATAAACAATTAGCGCAAAATGATCCTGATTTTGAGATAATACGTGAAGATAAGAGATTTCAAGATTTAATTTACTAGTTATAGTAGTCCTAAATTATTGATGATAATCAGCATTGTAAAGATGCAGTCTTCATTGGCACGATAAGCGCATCTTGCACTGCGCATAGCATTGTAAGGTAAGCATGCAGCATCTCTGCAGTGCAGGATTTATCTGTTCGCAAATCAAATATTAAGCTCCATCTATAGACCAATGGGGTGGATCGCCAGCCAACTTATAGACACCATAGGAAGCACCTACTCTCCACATGGTTTGATTTGCAGAAGCATCTGTCGGTGCACCAACAGTTATTACTCTTCCACGAGTATCCTTAATTTTAATTGTTCCTTCCCAAGTAATAATCCAATCAATGGCTAATCTTTGTATATGTCTAGAACGTAACGATACGGGATTATTACCAATACCATAAGCATCTACCATGTCTTGAGCACCTCGGATGGAACCGGCTCTAGTATAATGTTCCCAATCAATATTTACCCCTTTGAGTCCAGGTACATATCTCGGGTAAATATTTCTACGAGCAATTCTCGATGCGTAATGCATGAGGTGTGCTCTTTCTCTAGGACGATGGGTTGCAGTGACAATTACCTGACAACCTGCATCAATTAATGCTTGTTCAAATCTTTGGACTCTTTGACGAAAGGGTGATTTTAAATCTGCGATCGCTCTACTTGTGGGGAAAGATTTAATCCAGTGGGGTCCACTCAGACGGAGACGAAGAACTCTGGCGTATTTGTCGAATATTTGCATTGATCGGGAAAAATGTTCTCCCAAGCTTTGCTTTGTTGCATCATTAATAACTGCTTCTAATTCACCTTTGAGGCGTATATCCCTTTTTAAATATGCTTCTGCTAGCCCCTTACTACTTCTGGGACCAAAGTCACCATCAACAACTAAAGCTGGGGTTAGGCGTGCAACTTGATTTAAGCTTGCTTGTAAGTTTTTAACTTGCGTCTCTCCAAAACCAAGATAATTCAATAGTTGATTACCCTGAATGTTCGGTACTTGTTGAATAAAACCTTTTTCAATAAAACCTTGTTTAGCTGCTTGGGTATAGCTACCATTACCAACTACACCATCAACATCTAAATTATTTTTTTGTTGATAAATTCGAGTTGCTTTATCAGTAAGTTGACCAAAATCATCATCAACAACTTCAATTGGATATCCCTCATTCTTAAGAAAACTTTGCCAAGCACTGACATAAGCACCCTCAGAACCCAGTCTGAGAATAGGTAGATTCAGCACCCCAATATTAAAAGCCATAGTTTTTACTAGTCGTTCGCCCTTGGTGTCGTCAAAATTAAGCAACACGTGAAGTTGTAAGGTTATATTTGTAACATACTTTTCGAGATGTAGCAATCAAAATTGTCAAAATCTATGGGAATCTACCTATTAGGATTTTTGGTAATGGGTAATTGGTGATGGGTAATGGGTAATTGGTGATGGGTAATGGGTAATGGGTAATGGGTAATGGGTAATTGGTAACTAGTAACTGGTAATTTTTGACTTTTGACTTTTGACTTTTGACTTTTTACTTCCGCGCAGCGGTGGTTATCCAATCAATTTTTCCCAAGTTAGGGGTCCAACAATTCCATCAATAACTAAGCCAGTATCTCGTTGAAATGTGTTAATTGCTAATTCTGTTTGTGGACCATAAATTCCGTCCATATCTGCTCCCAAACGGTATTGCAAATATTGAACTAATGTACCAGCAGCGTGATTTTGTCTCACAATTGGTTTGGATAAAATCTCATTGAGAGCATCCCATGTCGTTTTACTTGCAACTCCAGTAATTTGAATTCCCACAGTTGTTTGAAAATTTTCAATTGCAGAGTTAGTTGCTGGGCCTAATTCTCCATCTTCGTCGAGCATTTTATCATCTTTATCGCTTATCTTTAGTCTGTTTAATGCTTTTTGTAAACGAAGAACAGAGGTATCTGGATTGTTAGTTTCATCAGGTATTGCTTCTATTGGCGGTGCTGGAAGTTCACCTGTTAAACCTTTAACAATTGCATTTGCCATCGCTTCGCTATTATACAACTTCATATCTCTTTGCGAGTCGATAAAGCAGCACTCAACTAAGATTGCAGGCATATTTGTATTCCGTACAACATACAAGTGGAAACCATTTTTGATTCCACGATTAAAAAATCCAAGTTTAACAATTTCTGTCAATACAGGTTTAGCAAATTGTCTACCTTTACTACTAGTTGCAAAGATTTCTGTACCATACGCTCTAGTATTAAAAGCGTTAAAGTGAATTGAAACAAAAACATCCACTCGGGCTGAATTGGCAATATTTACCCTTTGAACAAGGGACTGTTTTACGGAATATACTTTTTGGGGTTTACAATCGACAACTGTATGACCTAAGGCTTTTAATTTTTCCATCACCATTAAGCCTACTTCTGTAGTTAAATGGTCTTCAAATTTAATCCCTTTAGCTCCTGTATCAGGAGGTGCATTATGTCCAATATCAATACCAATTTTCATTTTTATGTAACCCCGTATATATTTCTAAATATATTTCTCTAAATATATTTCTCAAATACTTAGACAAATCAATTTCTTAAGTATCAAATATTTTCTATTTTGACAATGATTTGGGGTGGGGATTGGGGAAAGTGTGGGGAGTGTGGGAAGTGTGGGAGGATGGGGAAAACCAAATTACCAATTACTCATTACTCCTGTAGAGACGTAGCATGCTACGTCTCTACCTCCTTACTTGTTACTTATTACTTATTACTCATTACTCATTACTCACCAATCTCTCATGACTACTCAGCTAGAATTATCGGAAATCCAAGATTATCAACAGCTTATTCCTAATGATACTCAGATACAAAAAGCACTCACAACGATTGAAGACAATGATGGCGATTTGGAAGCAGCGTTTGATAGACTTTGGCAAGAAAAATTTGGTCAGGTTAATTACGGCGCGAAGAAGTCTTTGTTAAAGTTAACCCTAGAAGAAATTCGCACTGAAATCTGTGGTGATGAGGGTTTGCGGGGAAAAATCAAGGAACATACTAAAGACCCAAAGAGTGCTTCTTTACTCAACAGCATTATTGGTTCTTTGGTCACAGTTGCTGCTTTGAATGGAATTCCGATTGATGGGGCGATTGCTACTGTAGTAGCGTTGTATATTCTCAATATTGGGGTGAATGTTTATTGTAATACTGAGCCTGAAAGTGAATCTAATAATTGAGAAGTATACTGAGCCTGAAAGTGAATCTAATAATTGAGTATATACAATTTGTGAACAGATAAATCATGTAGAGACGCGACATGTCGCGTCTCTACAAAAGAATATTGATTTTTATAAATGATTTAGAATTTTTATATTGAGCCTTTTTTAACTATCATTAACCAGCAAATGGCATGTTTTTCCCGGAATTAGCAACAATAATTTGTATGAGAAACTGTATGCAAATATTAATACTTATATATTAACCCTATGCCAGTCATCATCATTCGAGAGGAGCGCAAAACTGATAACGGATTTGAGGTTTGTTTGAGCTTTGATGGTGCAGAATATTCTGTTAGTGTTACTGAACCATTTACACCCAAGGAAGAAAAAGAATTAGAGTGGTATTTCGAAGACTGGGTGAGGTTCCCTTTTACTGACACTACAATTGCTCAGAGAGCAGCAAATAGCATAAGGTCTTACGGAGAAAGTTTATTTCAGCAAGTTTTCAAAGCAGATTTTGACGCTTACAGCGCATATCGCCAACTACGGGGTAATTTAAGTCAGTTACAAATTGAAATAGTTAGCAAAACCCCAGAATTTCATGGTTTGCATTGGGAAGCGATGAGAGATCCAGATTTACCGCGACCTTTAGCGGTAGATTGTATTATGGTGCGTAAAAGTGTCAAACCGACGAGTACATCAACATACGTCGAACCATCTCCAGTAATTAATTTGTTGGTGGTAACGGCGCGTCCGGATGAGGAAGATGATGTTGGATATCGTACTATTTCTCGCCCTTTAATTGAATTAATTGAAAATTGTCAGTTGCGGGTCAATGTGGATTTACTGCGTCCTGCGACTTATCAGGCTTTATATGAATACTTGGAAGCTAAAGGTACAGGTTTTTACCATGTAATTCATTTTGATTGTCATGGCGCACTGATGAGGTATGAGGATGTAAAGCAAGAAATACAAAGAAATCGCTACGTTTATCAGAACAGATACGGTAGGTACGATCTAGAACCTTATGATGGTGTAAAAGCGTTTTTGTTTTTGGAAGGGGAAAGCAAGGGAGAAGCTGATCCGGTAGAAGCCCAGGAATTAGCAGATTTACTGACAGGTAAGGGTATTCCTGTGTGTATTTTGAATGCTTGTCAGTCAGCGAAACAGGTTAAGTTAGGGGATGAGGGAGACGAGAAAGAACAAGCAGATTCCCGAGAAACCAGTTTAGGAAGTCGCTTGATGACTGCGGGAATGCAGATGGTGGTAGCAATGGGATATTCGGTGACGGTTTCTGCTGCTGCGATCGTCATGGAACAGCTTTACCGCCATTTGTTTAATAATAAAAGTATCAATGAGGCGATCCGTTTGGGTAGGGGAGAATTATTCAGGAGAAAAGGACGCAAAGCCTACTTTAATAAGACAATTGATTTAGAAGATTGGCTGTTACCTCTGGTTTACACTAACAAAGCTGTTAATTTCAACTTGCGGGAATTTACACCGGAGGAAGAAGAGGAATATTTTGAGTCTGTTAGTAGTAAGTTTTCTTTCTTGGAGCCGGAATATGGTTTTGTGGGACGGGATTTAGCAATTCTCAAAGTTGAAAAAGCTTTACTACGCCACAATATTTTACTGTTGCAGGGAATGGGGGGAACAGGTAAAACTACTCTGCTCAATTATTTGCGCCAATGGTGGCAGATTACAAGTTTTACTCAAGATGTATTTTACTTTGCTTACGACCACAAAGCTTGGACGCTGACACAAATTCTGTTTGATATTGGGAAGTCAGTTTATAACAAGTTTGAGTTTGCACGATTTCAAGCGATGGGTCAGCAAGCTCAGGTAGCAAAGTTAGTCAAAACACTCCGGGCTGAAAACTACACGGTTGTTTTAGATAATTTTGAGTCGGTAACGGGAGAGGAATTAGCAATTCAAAATACCCTGAATCCTGAACAACGCCAAGAAATTCAAGGTTTTTTAACTAAGTTAGTCGGTGGAAAGACTTACGTTGTCATCGGTTCCCGCAGTAATGAAGAGTGGTTACAAAAGACGACATTTAAACAAAATATCTATCAGTTGCGCGGGTTAGATCGAGAATCCCGCACGGTGTTAGCTGAGAAGATTTTAGAACGTCATGTGTCAGCACGTCGCATTCCTAAAATCCGTGAAGATGATGACTTTCAGCAACTAATGAAAGTCTTAGCGGGATATCCTTTAGCAATGCAGGTAGTATTAGCAAACTTGGGAAATCAATCTCCAGGAGAGATTTTAGCAGCAGTGCAAGCTGGAGATGTGAATTTAGATAGTGCTAGTACAGATAAGACGGAAAGTATTATTAAATGTGTTGAATATTCCTACAATAATTTATCAGATGAAGCACAGCAGTTATTACTATGTTTAGCTCCTTTTAGTGGATTTATTTATCGTGCAACGATACCCGTATATATTGAGGGGTTACAAAAATTAGCAGCATTTAAAAACTATCCCTTTGACCAATTTGATGACGCGATTCAAGCAGCGATCGACTGGGGTTTACTTTCCCCAATTAATTACGATCTACCAGAATTACTCAATATTCACCCCCTATTTCCTTACTTCTTGGAAGCAAGATTAAAAGAACTCGATGGAGAAATCCGCGAAGCGGTGCGGGAGGGTTTTAAAAATCATTATCGGAGTTTAGCTGGTTTTTATAGAGAACTGATGGAATCAGAAGATCCGCAGGAGCGACAACTAGGTGTTGTTTTCTGTGGGTGGGAATATGAAAATCTTTATCAGGCTTTGCAAATTTGTTTGGAAAAACAGGAAAGTTTAACTATATTTTTCTGCTTGAATAAATACTTTGATTTGATTAGTGATCTTCAAACCCAACTGAAATTATCAAAATTTGTCTGCAAAGCCCATGAATCTTATCCATCTGATATTAGAACAGGTGAGATTAGTTATGAAGCAATACGGTTCAGATAAGCCTAAATTCCTTCGTAGAAACGTGAAATTATGACCTAATACCTCTACGGTACGCTGTCGCTAAGCGCTAACACGTCTCTACAGTGTTATTTTTTTCAAAAAAATTCTTAACTCAACGGTATTGGGTTATGAAGGGGATTAGTTATTTAACAATTTACACCCCAAACTCAACTAGCCCAACAATCCGCCTTGGATTAAAATCCCAGGCTCATAGACAAAGTCTGCTAAAGCAGACTGGGTAAGGTTTTTAGTGCATTTTATGTACTATGGCTAACGCCACGCTGCGCTAAGAGCTATTAGCCTGGAAGTTGATTTCCAGGTGAGAGTTTGAACTAAACGAGGTTACTAAAAGTTGTTTTTACCAATCTACCCAAGCTGTCTGTATGCTTCATCCACCAACACGGGAACGCATTCACTAACATCCAATTCTGCTGCTAAATCAACATCACGCTCAAAACCTCGCTCAATTAACTCTTTCCCCGAACCGCATTGTTTCAACAAGGTTTTTAGATTAGGTTTAGCACTGTGAAATACACTAGCTGCAGCTTGTGCTTCCGGTGATAAACTACCCGTGAGATGAGAAATAATTGCTCCTGCACCAACAAAATCTTCAAATGCAGGGCGAAGACTACCATCTTCCCATCTTTCTCCTGCAGTTATTACTGCTATATTCCTTCCATAACCCATCGCTGCTAAAGCAACCGCTCGACAATTTCTCAAACATCCAGCCAAAGTTGGAGTTGTTCCGGTTGCTAAACTCAGGGATGAACCATTGGGTGAAGGTAGTACCAACTGAGTATCCCGAGAAATTTTTGTTAACGAAGCTGGGGAAAGTGAATAACCGCTACCACCTCGTTTTTCTGCTAATTCCGCATTCATAAATTTAGCAAACTCTCTTGCGGAATCATCTTTCCATTGATAAGGGAAAACCGTTGCTCCTCGGTTAGTCGCAATATCAATACAGGTTGAAAACGAAAGAATATCAATGATAATCACAACATCGCTGATGGGAGCTAACTGTTTAACTCCGTTTTGACCCCATTCACAGCGAATGTCGAATTGGGATTGAGTAAAAGTCATGCAATGTAGAGACGTAATATATTACGTCTTTACAAGATATATTACTTGAGACGTAATATATTATGTCTCTACAAGATGTATTACTTTTTGCTTTTACACATAACGATGAAAGCGATCGCTCATCTATATCTGTAACTAATCTGGTTTAATATTTGGGCAAATATTCCGGCTTTCTCCAACAGATGTTACTACACAGCCAGAATACTTTCCTGCTGGTGTCCGAGAAGATCCAAACACTACCAGTGCTTCTGTTTCAGATACATCACCGTGTTCGATTAGTAAATTATCACCGAAGAAACCTATTTGACTGATGCTTCTGAGGGGATAGGTAGAAAACTCATCGGGTAAGGTTTTTTCTCCTGGTACTTGGACGCGGTAGATCGCATAATTTCGCCAACTAGATTGTGGTTGTAGCACAAATACAGCACTCTCTTGACTATCAGCGCATTCTTGCAACACTACTCCAACTGCAAGATTTCCAGTTTTTGGATCGAAACTGACTGCTTGGGGTACAAATCTCTTACCAGATACATTTTGAACGGGTAAAGTTTTTAGAGTTTCACAATTTACACCGTCAATAACTTTAACATTCAAGCTGCTAGCTTTTATGCTTTGTGTTGTCTGACCACTTTGAATTTTTAACTCAGTCCCATTATTAACAATATTTGCTGTGGGCAAAGATTGAGGTGATTTTTGAGAGATAGTTTGAGAGATAGTAGTTTGATTAGTACGAGCGTTTGCTGCAACAAAAAATAAAATTGATGCTGTTGTTAGAAATATTGGTAAAAGTTTTTGATATTTCATTTTTTTGCGAACAATGATTCTGAGTGTATAAATCAAAATACATCTGTTTTTAATTAAATTTCGTACTATAAGTCATTAACTCTGCTTTAACCCGATCGCAGCAAATGTCGGGAACAGGAAATGGGGAACACGAAGAAAAAAGAATCTATTCTATAACTAATCTGAGATAACAATTGGACAAATATTCTGGTTTTCCCCGACAGAAGTTACTACACAGCCATCATACTTTCCCGCTGGCTTCCCTGAATTCCCAAACACTAGCAATCCTTGTGAATCAGATGCATCACCATATTTGACCAGTAAATCATTAGCAAAAAAACCTATTTTGATAATATTTCTAAAAGGATAGCTAGAAAATTCATCAGGTAAAGCTTTTCTTCCCGGTAGTTGCACCCGGTAAATAGCATAACTGCGCCAACTACGCTGTGGTTCTAAGATAAATACAGCACTTTGCTGAATATCAAAACATTCTTGTAATACTACTCCAACCGCAAGATTTCCAGTTTTGGGATTGAAACTGAATCCTTGGGGAAGAAATCTTCTTCCAGCTAATCTCTGACTGGGGAGAATTTTTCTTGCTTGACAATTTAAACCATCAAGTACCCTCAGATTTAAGCGACTAGCTTGGATAATTTGTGTTGTTTGACCATCTTGGATTTTTAACTTGGTTCCATCACTAATAATATTTGCTGTTGGTAAAGATTTCCTAGGTTTTTGAGTATTCCCAACCGTTGCAGAGATGGGAAATAAAATCGATACCACAGTCAATAGTATTAAAAGAATCTTGTTATATTTCATTGCTAAGTCAAAAACTTGAAACTTGAGTCAAACATTATTGTATTCGTACGAATAACATACACACTCATTACTCATCACAAATCCACTCCTCTAGAGAGGATATTATTCTCCTGAGTAAGTTAAAAGGGATATACTAAGCCACGGGTATCAGGGCTGTTGTTGGATTGGTAGCTAATTGATAATATCTACTTTTCCCCAATTTGGGTCTGGATCTGTACGTAATCCTTGAAGAGTTGATAATAGGTCTAACACACCCTTGTATTTTAATCTGATATGGCGGTGCGTTACGGCGCAGCAACAACGGTGAGGTGACTAAAAAAACATTATTTTACACGCCGCCTAGCACACCCTACAATGCTACGTCATTGCTACAACTTTTTCTAATAATCCTGTGAACATCTTCAGCCCGTCAGTACCCCCTAGCATTGGATCGGCTGCTCTTTCTGGATGAGGCATCATACCCAACACATTACCCTGAAGATTGCAAATCCCAGCAATATTATTTAACGAACCATTCGGGTTATCACCTTCATAGCGAAATACCACTTGGTTGTTTTCCTCTAATTCCGCCAAAATAGCTTCACTTGCATAAAATTGTCCTTCACCGTGGGCAATGGGTAAAGTAATAACATCACCTTTGTCATAAGTCGTAGTCCAAGCTAGATCGTTACGTTCGACTATTAAAGGAGCGCGATCGCAAATAAAATGCATATCTCGATTTCGTACTAATATCCCTGGTAATAGTCCCGATTCAGTCAATACCTGAAAACCATTACAAATTCCCAGAACAAATTTACCTTGATTTGCATGTTCAATAACCTGTTGCATCACCGGGGAAAATCTGGCGATCGCACCACAACGTAAATAATCTCCGTAACTAAAACCACCAGGAATTACAATAACATCTACATCAGAAATATCAGTTTCTTGGTGCCAAATCATACGTGTTGGTTGCTTGAGAATATCTCGAGTTACGTAAGCAACATCGCGATCGCAATTTGAACCGGGAAAAACAATAACGCCAAACTTCATTTTTTATTGGTAATTGGTAATTAGTAACTGGTAATTGGTAACTGGTAACTGGTATACGCCCGTACTGCTAACGCAGTGTTAGCGAAGCGTGACGCGTAAGTGTCATATGGTAATTGGTAATTGGTGACTCTAGCCCGTAAGGGCTTGGCGTTAACCATAACCTGACAACTGTTAGCGGATCCGTAGGTAGCGCAGCTATAGCGTGCGCGACAGCGGATTAACTGTTAATTGTCAAATAATTCCCGTTTGTGTTTCTACTTCTCTCATGTCAAAGCGATAGTTTTCAATCACAGGATTAGCTAGCATGGTGTCACAAATACGATCAAGATTTTCTCGGGCAATTCTCTCGTTAGGAGCTGTAATATTTAATTCAATGTACTTACCAATTCTCACTTGTTCGACCGTACTGAATCCTAATTGTTGAAGTCCAGATTCTACAGCTGTTCCGGCTGGGTCTAATACAGAAGGACGAAGAGTAACAAAAATTTTAACTTGATATTTACTTTGCACTAGTTTTAATTGAATACTGCTACGCTAATACTATTATTTTTCTGCGATACTTGGGTATTTGCAATATTATCAAAGCATATGCAGTTCTCAAATTAGATTTAAGCACAAGAGCTTTCAACCTGAATAACTATGAGCTAAGCCACATCTATAGCGCTACGCGCAAGTAAAAAGTAAAAAGTAAAAAGTAAAAAGTAAAAAGTAAAAAGTAAAAAGTCAGTCTAAGGCTATCGCCAAGACTTACGTCTCACTTCGTTAACGCTCCGCTAACGTAGCGTGTCCGTAGGACATAAGCCTGAGACGTATGGCTTTTAGGGTTAATACATGTCCTAACCTAACTTCGTAGTGCTATATATTTGTTTTTTTTATAAAATGAAGTCCTAACGAGGTAAATTTCCGACTTACTCAGAACGAAGTAATCTTAATTTAAATGTGGGTGAAGAATTTCTCTAATATCAATTCTGCCAGTCTTCAATTATAACCAGTGGAAATTATAATTTTTTTATGAAAGTAATACGCACTCGCTCTCAAGAAAGAGTTTTGAGGCTACTCAAAACAATTAAACACAGTATTTCTGCACAAGATATTTATATTAAATTGCGTAAAAGAAACCAAGGGATAGGTTTAGCAACGGTTTATCGCTCTTTAGAAGCCTTAAAACTTGAAGGCTTAGTACAAGTAAGAACCTTGAGTAATGGTGAGGCAGTTTACAGCTTAATAAAACAAGATAAACATTATTTGACTTGCCTGCAATGTGGTAATTCTATTCCCATTAAGCAATGCCCAGTTAATCAACTAGAAAGTGATTTGCAAAATAATCATAACTTTAAAATCTTTTATCATACCTTAGAATTCTTCGGTTTATGTAATCACTGTCAAATACAACAAGCAGCAGAAGAAACTGCATGAACTCATCATCTTATTGAAGTTGTTGACATACATGGAAACAAAATATTGCTCTCCCTTCCCTGTTCTCTGTTTCCTTTCATCAACGTTCGGCTTATCGCCTTCTAAGTGTGGAAATTTTAAAGTAAATTGATTTTAAAAGTTAAGAGTTAAGAGTTTGAAAAATCAAAACCCTTAACTCTCAAATTTCAATAACCTAAACTTTCTATGACAGCTGGTTATTGGTTAGCGGAGAAATTTAAATATTGGAAAGTCGGAACAATATCGAAAAAATTTATTAACTAAAATTTCCGTTACTACTAATGCTAGCATCAACCTGACTATCGGAAACTATTGATCTGATGCCTTCTAAAGTACCAGGAATAGTGCGAGGATCCATAAACATAACCTTGCTACTACCACTTTTACCGATCGTTGCTCCCATGTCAAGATATCCCAAAGCAAGTAACACTTCTAAAGCTTGTTTGGCTGTGGCATGAGTTTGCATTTTTTGGGAGATAATATCTGTGGCTTCAGCGATAGCTTGGGCTTGAAGAATCTGTTGTTGGCGCTCTGCTTGGGCTCTAAGTACTACAGCTTTTTGATCCGCTTCTGCTCCCAGAATTACAGCTTTTTGATGGGCTTCTGCTTCTAATACTTGAGCATCAGCTTTACCTTTCGCGGAGTTAACAGCAGATTCCCTTTCCCCTTCCGAAGTTAAAATAGCTGCGCGTTTACGTCTTTCTGCGGACATTTGGAGTTCCATTGCTTCCAACACTGCTGGTGCAGGAATAATGTCTCGCAGTTCCACCCTTGTCACTTTTACGCCCCAAGGATCGGTAGCAATATCCAAATCTCTTAATAAAATTTCATTAATTTGAGCGCGAGCGGTAAAGGTATCATCAAGCTCGAGTTTACCCATTTCGGCGCGGACTTGGGTTAGTACCAAATTTGTCATGGCTGAATGGAGATTTTCGACTTTATAGTAAGCTTTCTCCATATCCACAATCCGCCAATATACAACTGCATCTACGGTAATTGAGACGTTATCGCGGGTAATACATTGCTGGGGAGGAATATCTAAAACTTTTTCTCGGATAGTTTGTTTGTAAACAATATTGTCTAAAAAGGGGACAACAAAATTTAACCCTGGTTCTAATTTCTTGTTGTAGCTACCTAATCTTTCGACTAAAGCCTCATTACCTTGGTTTACAACTTTAACCGAACCAACTAGACCTGAACCCCCAAATACCAACAATATTAATAAAAATAATTGCTCCATTTTGATTCTCCCTATTTTTGATTTGGTGATTTTGATTTGGTGATTTTGATTTGGTGATATTTATTTGGTGATAATTGAATCTGGCAGTAATTTGATCGGGTAACTATTTAATTTGGTAATGTTTTGACTTGATAATTTGTGGATTTGCTAATTCTTGGATTTAGTGATTCTTGGATTTGGTGATTCTTGAATTTAGTGATTATTGGATTTACTAATGTTTGATAGTTTGATTTGGTAATAAATATTAAGAATGTAAAAGATTTTCAGGCATCACTATTAAAGTTGTACCTTCTCGTCCTACAACATATACTGGTGCGTTGGGTGCGATCGCTAATTTTGCATCGTCACATCTCGCTCGCCAGGAACTACCTTCATACAAAACTCTCCCAGCTTTACCCGGAGGAATTTCTGTTAAAGTTTCAGCAATAATTGCTTCGCGAATTTTAGATTTTCTTTTGGGGTGGGATATCAGACGCCGTGTGTATACTACCGAAAATGTGGAAAGGGATAACCAAGCCAAACCTTGTAGCCACACATTTCCAATGAACAGGGACATTATCGCAACTAAAATGGCACTGATACCCATCATCAAAGCTACAAAAGCTGTTGGTAAGAACAGTTCTGTTAAACATAGACCTGCTCCAAAGATGAGCCAGATTAAAGTAATGTTTGGCATAGTGCTGCCTTATAAATTACATTCTTGAAAATGTATGTATTTATAATTTAGATACAGTTGTCCACTAGTATATTTTGGTAAATGTATGCTAAGTATTTATACTTTACACTCCGATTCTTCACTAACCGATAACAGTGACCAGTGGAAAAACTAATATGACATAACGCGGTGAATTTTTAGTACAAGCGCGCAAAGGTAATTTAGTTACTGGCTGCGCGTTAGCAAATTAACTAATGTTAACTGTGGAAGACTATTAATCATATATAGTCTAATCTAAATTTTTTGAATTTGGCGGTAAGTTTTCATCTAAGTTTACTTGTTTCATTTTTTATTTTTTGTTTTTCGATTCTTAATTTTTACTAACTAACTCTTAATTCTTAATTCTTACCTCCTGATTCTTAACTCTTGATTATTAATTATTAATTCTTAAGCTCTTGGATTTATACTGGTATGATTTCTAGCCAAATAACTCAATCAACAATTTATTGCACTAACCCGGAGTGCGAGTTTCCCATTAATCAAATCGGCAATACTTTTTGTGCGGGCTGTCAAACACCTCTAATTCGACGTTATTTGTGGGCTGTTGGGGATGGAGTAGAGCAAGTACCATTGGGAGAAAAAATGGGGGAGCGATACGAAGTGATTGCACCTCGTCTATGGCTCGACACTAAACCTGGTATGTCGCCATATATACCTGAAGCTGATTCTTTACCGCCGGAAATAATTCCATATTCTCCACTGTATTCTCTGCGGTTACACTTACCGACTATTTATGGTTTTACTAAGCTACCAACAGGTACGGATAATATTATTTTGTTAGACAATTTACCTGTAGATGAAACTGGCGGTCTTTATCCATCAATTACTGATTCATGGGAAAAAGTAAGTCCGGTTCGTCAAGTATATTGGTTATGGCAAATTCTCCAATTGTGGACGCCACTTAAGGAGCAAAATGTTGCAAGTAGTCTGTTAGTCGCGGATAATTTGCGCGTTCAAGGTTGGTGTGTTCGATTATTAGAACTTACGGCAGATTCCTTATCTGATACTCAGTCACTGAGTATTAAAAAATTAGCAGAGACCTGGCAAAGTTGGGTAAAGCTAACTAAGTCAAATGTATCGACGGTGTTACAGGAAGTAATCACCCAAATGCAGAGTGATGAGGTAGAGCTAACAGAAATTCAGCACCAACTTAATCAATTACTACTTTCATTAGCTGGCGAATTACCCCTAACTTTGGAACTTGTCGGTGGAACAGATACTGGTCCAGTCTTAAGTAAAAATGAAGATGCTTGCTTTCCCCTAAGTAAAGATGCTGATGATTCCTTATTACCCAACTTAGCAGTTATTTGCGATGGAATTGGTGGACATCAAGGGGGCGAAGTTGCTAGTAATTTGGCGGTACAGTCGGTAAAATTACAGATACAAGCCTTTTTGAATGAAATTGCGCTACAAAAAGAACTAACATCTCCAGATTTAATAAAGGAGCAACTACAAGCAAGTTTACGGGTTGTAAATAACTTAATTTATACAGCCAACAACGAACAAAACCGCGTTGCCAGGGAGCGAATGGCGACCACCATTGTTATGGGGGTTCAAGTACCGCAGTCAGTGCAGACTTTTTCGGGTCGGAAGTCGGGAAATGCCCATGAATTGTATATTGTTAATGTGGGTGATAGTCGTGCATATTGGATTACTGCTGAATATTGTCAGTTGCTGACTGTAGATGATGATGTAGTGGGAAGGGAAGTACGAAGTGGACGTCGTTTATATCAGCAAGCATTGCATTGTGAGGATGCTTCTGCTTTAACTCAAGCTTTGGGAACGAAAGACGGAGAATTATTGCAACCATCGGTGCAAAGATTCATTGTTGAAGAAGATGGTTTGTTGCTACTATGTTCCGATGGGTTAAGCGATAATAATTGGGTACAACAGTCATGGCGGAGTTTTGCTGTTCCAGTTTTAGCTGAGCAGGTTTCCTTGCAAGAAACTTTAGATTCTTGGATCCGATTAGCAAACATGAAAAATGGTCATGACAATACTTCAATTGTTTTGATTCATTGTCGGGTATCTCCTGAATATCCATCCCTGAGCAGTCATCTTCTAAGTAGTGATTCCCTTAGTACTAATTCTTTAAGTGATAATTCTTCAGATAACATAAGTGAAACAATTGCATTTACTGAATCTGCTTCAGAATCTGAAGTTAAACATCTAGATCTGGATTTAGATTTAACTTTACCGGACCCAGAAGAAGATATTTCCTCAACAACTCCAATCTCAGAAAGTTCTACACCAGAAAGTTCAACCCCAGATAATTCAAGTTCTGAAAAAGTTGCATCTCCCAAAGGTTCTAAGAAGGGTACTTCCCTCGGGGTATTAATATTGAGTTTAAGTTTACTGGGTTTAATATTTGCAAGTGCTGCGGGAATCATTTTCTGGAGACGAAATTCTCCGAAAACTTTCAACCAAACTTGTAAGCAACTTCCACCAGTTTTAGAGGAAATTTGTCCACCGCAGGGTGAGGAGTAAGGAGTAAGGAGTAAGGAGTAAGGAGTAAGGAGTAAGAAGTAAGGAGTAATGTTAGCGCCTAGCGTTAGCGTACTGTAGGTATTGCGGGGCGCGACCTAGCGTAAGCGTACTGTAAGTATTGCGCACAGTAATGAGTGAGGAGTAATAAGTAATGAGTGAAGAATTTCTAATTAGCAATTACCGATTACCAATTACCGATTACCGATTACCAATTACCGATTACCAATTACCGATTACCGATTACCGATTACCGATTACCAATTACCGATTAGCAATTACTAATCATGCTTGATTTTACAGTTTGGGATGAATTACTTCGTCGGTATATAAACGAAAAGGGACTGGTAAATTATGCTGCTTGGAAACGGGAACAACCCCAGGTACTGGCTAATTGGTTGTCGAGTCTCCAGGGTATGGAACTTAATTCAGATGCTAGTTCTTCAGAACAGTTAGCATTATGGATTAATTTGTATAATGCATTTACCATTGCAACAATTTTAGAAAAATATCCCATCAAGTCGGTTCTTCCCAAAATTTTTGATCGTATTCCTAACTGGATTGCTTTTTTGTGGTTTTTTCAACGTCGAATTTATGATGCTTTTGGTAAAAGTTATAGTTTGGCTGAAATCGAAAATCAAATTCTTCGCCAAGATTTACAGGAACCACGAATTCATTTTGCTATTGTTTGTGCTTCGGTCGGTTGTCCCCTACTGCGATCGCAAGCTTATCTTCCCGAACTAGTTGAACAGCAATTAGATGAAGATGCTCGTCGTTTTATTAATAATCCCGATAAGGTTCAATACAATTCTGCTTCGGGAACTCTTTACTGTAATAAAATCTTCAAGTGGTATCGCCAAGATTTTCTGTCGGTAGCAAATTCAATTCCAGAATATATTCGTTCCTATCTAGAAACAGATTTACCTTTAACTGCGAATACAGCGATCGCTTACCTCTACTATGACTGGAGTTTAAATCAACGAATATCTTGATAAAACCGTTTGAGATAATTTGCATCTACACCTATTCCCCATAAAACCCCGATGTAAATGTAAATTGCAGTTGCTTTCCAAGCACCCCACCGAGCTACCCGACGGTCGGAACTTTGCACTATGCGGTTAACTAAACGAATTCGTCCTTTGCGAGCAAGTTTGCAACATAAATTTCCATCTTCCATGATGGGTAAATTGTCATCAAATCCCCCACATTCCCAAAAATCATTGCGACGACAAAATATTACTTGATCTCCAAATAACAAACGTAATCCTTTCCAAAATGAAAGAGGTTTGAAAATTAAAGGAGCGTAATAAGTTTTCAAGTAATTATGTAGAGAAATTCCCCACCGCGTTGAATTAGACCCAACCATCAGAGAAATAAATCCTCCAGCAGCAACTTTTGGATCTGTTAGGGTTTTTTGAATAATTGCGATCGCATCATTTGGTAACCAAGTATCCGCATGCAAAAAACAAAGAATATCTCCTGTTGCAATATCTGCACCTTGATTCATTTGAATGGAACGACCGCGCTTTGAACTAAATATAATTTTTGTTTTGATTGATTGGGAAAATAATTCAAAACTAGTTTTTACCCGATCTACTGTTTCATCTTCGCTTCCTGCATCGATGACTATAACTTCGTGAGGTGGAGGGTTGAGTACAGTTAATTGCTGTAACGTCTGTTGAATTGTGCTTTCTTCGTTTAGAGCAGGAATAATTATCGAAACGTCCGACATCAAATATGGCGCTGCGCGCAAGTCATTAGCAAAGCGTGTCCGTAGGACATAAGTCAAAAGATTATTAATTTACAAGGAGTTGCGGTACTCTGGTTTGAGTAGTTTTCCCCATACTTTATTATATGGGTGTACCGACTTCACTGATTGGTTTTTCTGAAAAATTGGTCTTTCTTCATTTACCCATTGGAAGATACCACCACTCAAATTATAAACGTGAGAAAAACCGCCTTTGACCAGAGAATTTGCAACATCAGCACTGCGATAACCGATGGAGCAATAAACCACGATTGGTGTATCTAATAGAATTATTTCTTCAAAGGCTGAATTATCTGTTTCCCCAAAATTCTTTGTAGAGACGCGCCAGAGGCTAACGCCGACGCCGCAGGCTCTGGCGCGTCTCTACAGAAATCCTGTACAAACGTAAACGATTGAGCTGCTTGAAGATGACTCAGTGCATATTCTTCGCTGGAACGTGCATCAAGTAATAATGGGTTTGATTTTTCTGGGTCTTTGAGCCACAAATCTAATTCTTGGGTTGTTAGTGACTTTACTTTGGGAAATTGTAATTTGATGAGAATTTGTAGGAGATTTAGGGTTATTGTTCGCCAAGGTGAGAACATTGACTAAATAAACAATGATTTATTGGGGTTTTTATAAGTACAGAAAAGGAGCAAAAGTTTAGCTTAAAAAATTAGAAATCAAACATTATGCCTCGTCAACCTCGTCTACTCAAATCAGGATATTCTTATCACATCACAACTCGATGCAATAATCGCGAGTTTAATTTAACCCGTCACGAATGTCGTGAAGTATTTATCTACACCCTCAAAAAAGCTATAGATAAATATGGCTTCAAGCTTTATGCTTTGTGCATTATGAGTAATCATGTGCATTACGTTTTAGAACCAGCACAACCAGAAGACTTACCCAAAATCATGCATTGGCTCAACTGGTATACTGCAATGTGCTTTAACCAGATGCTCAATCGTAAAGGACATTTTTGGGAAAAAAGATATCACAGCAGCGCATTTGCAAATACTGATTACAAAAGAGCATTAAATACATTGCGCTACATTCATGCAAATCCTAAAGCTGCCCAAATGCAAGCAGGATTTTTCTACGATTTTAGTAATTATGGCATACATGACAGGTTAACAGATGATGGCATTACACAATGGCATCCCGCTTTTTTATCTTTAGGACGGACTTTAGATGAATGTGCGAAAAGATATCGCGGATTTTGCAAGAAATATAAACCGAAAACCAAACCAGCAAAAAGTTATAGTTGGGGTCAAAAATTCTTACCCAAAGTGGTTAAAGGTAAGAATAAAAAAACCTCCCCAGGACAAACAAGATTACCTTGGGCGCAATGGGAACCAACAAATCCAGAAGTACAAGAAGTTGCAGAAAAATTCGTAATGGCAAACTGCTATGACGCAAAAATCGCGATGCAGTTTTTCAATGATGTGTAACAAGTTTAATTATTTTGTGCTTGCGCCCTTACCCCTATAGCTGCACGAACTGTTTTGCTCGCCGAGACCAGGTCTGTTATGTCCTTACGGACACGCTAGAGCCTGAACCACACCTTAGGTAAACGACGAATGTACGGCAGATCCGCTAATGACTTTTGAATTTTGATTTATGTCCTACGGACACGCTACGCTAATTGGTGGTGGTGCCAGGTATCGAATTACTGAAAAGCTTATGTTTCCGTAGAAATATCCAGTTTTACAAATATTCATGAAAGACTGAAGCGCCTATATGTTACAGTTTACAAGTCTCTGCGCGAGAGAAGAGAACTGCAAAACAATTAAATGTAGTCGTAGAAGAAGTGACCGTGCACACGGCACGGCAAGGAAGATTCCCACTCTGTGCTGATAGGTTAAAGGTATAATCTTTGTACTCCAACCACCTACCTCCTCTCCTCCAGGCAACGCGATCACCAAAATTATTGAATACTCTCTCATTATACAGTCTTTTTCCACCTAGACTTTGGTAAATATCTTTCTGAACGCTAAAGCCAAATTTTCCATTACTAGTAGACACCCAGAACCTATCAATAATACCCAAATCTTCACAAGGGAAATTATCAATAGCTTCCTCATCTAAATAACTTTCTGTTTCTCTGTTAGCTACCCTAAGCATCACTGTCAAAGTTTCTTCATCAGCCTTTTTCCATTCACCCCGCATCAGATATTCTGCTAGCTGTTTATACTTCAAAGGTAATTTACATCTAACCAAACTAATTCCAGTTTTATTATCAAAATTAGTTTCCCCCATCCGATACTCGTGTAGCTCTTTTGGAGTCGGTAATCTGTACCATGTCAGCTGTTCATCAAGTTGATTCGTTAAATCTCTTAAACTTAACCAACAACAAAACTGATTTGCATCTTCTATCGTAATTCCATCAACTTTATTCTTTGCTGTTCCTTTGGGGAAACTTTGATTTTGCCAATCCTGCGGTATTTTATCGTATCCAGTTTCTAGGAGAAATAATTTATATTCTGCACAGGTAATATTATAATCTTTATTAATTTCAATATTCTCATCAACCCGCGTAAAATTCCTTAAGCGTCGCGCTAATTTTACCTCAGCAGCTAACTTAAATATTTCTTCATCATCTGATTCTAAACCTGCATCAAGTTTACTTACTAATTCCTCTCTTACTTGTTTATCAATTCGCCAACCTTCCTCTTCATAATCCGCAATTACTAAAAATGCATTAATTGAGGGTGAAGGCTTATTAATAACTGCATTAACAATATTAGTTGCATTTTTTGCTTGTGCAGCATATAAACTAATCGTTTCTGACCACCAAGTTTTATCAATATTATTAATTAAGATATGTTCTTGATTTGATTCACTTATTTCAACCGCAGCTAAATACTCCTGAAAACTTAAATGTGCAAATTCATATTCTTCAGCTTCCTTGTCACCTACCAACAAGCTATAAACATCGAGAATTTTTGTGATGAAATCTTTCGCTTTATTTAGTTTTGGCAAGGTTGATAACTGCCCAGATATCCAATTTTCAGCTTGTTCTAATGTAAATTCCCGCCTCTCGTTTTGCATTAATTTCAATGCTAACACTTGCAAAATCGATTGTTGTTGTCCAGCAGTTAACCCATCGGGTATCTTCTTTGCCTGTTGACGTTTTTCCAGTAATATTTGACAAATATCTTTGTAGAGTTCAACTCGTTTCCCTGGTAAAACATTTCCCCGACGGTGAACAGTCGCAATCATTTTGAGTAACAATGGATTTACAGCCATTGCAATCAAAGGAGGACTATTGACAATCCGCTCTATTAAATTATTTGCTTGTTGTTCTGCAGCATCTTTAACTCCACCATCACATTGTCCCCCACGGCTTTTAATTTCGGTTTGTACATACCAGCGCTGTAAAAAATCTGTAATTTGTTCGCGATTAAATGGCTGAACTTCCAATACTTGCTTAGATGAGATTTGCAAGCGTGCTGTTGCATAACCATTGGGACGGGAAGTGAGAACAAAAACCATATTTTGGTAGCTTCTCATTTGATTATCTACCCAATCTCTTACTTTTCCGCGCTGCTCTTCATCCGCAACTTCATCTAATCCGTCCAGCATGATGATAAATTTGTTTTGTTTTAAGTTTCTCTCCACCCAATTAGATGGTGGATTTAGACTTTGACCATTGATTTTTAATTTTTCTATTTGTTGTTGGATTAATGTCTCTAATGATAGACTTTGATTTTTAATAATTTCGTTGCGTATCTCGCGCATGTAGAATAAAACTGGAATTAATTTTGGTGCTTTGCGGTTAATATTTTGCTGTTGTTTCGTTACGTAAATCAGCGTCAAATGTCTCAATAATGTCGTTTTACCCGAACCTGGTCTGCCTAAAATAACTAATATTTTATACAGACTTATCCGTTTATCATTTTTTGCTGCTAAAAAATCCCAAATTGTTGTTTCTGATGAAGATTGATTCTGCAACTCAGTAATAATATCTTGTTTAATATTATCTGAGTAATTTGCTGCTATTTTCAGAGGAACAAAGACTTTTTGTAATTCCAAAGTAAACTCGTTATCTAAACCTTGAGTTTCATCATCTCGACATTTGTATTCTAAGGCTTTGTAATAATCACGTTTAAAAGGTGAGAACAAATCTTCTACTTTTGAGAATAAATCTTTTAACTTATTGATAATTAATTCACTTATTTTACTTGCCTGTCGATTTTGTTCATCTCCCCAAAATTCTGAGACATTTCTAATTACTTCCACTAAAAAATCTCGTCCTGCCAGTAAAATAACAGATATTAAAGTAAAAATAAAAGATATAAATGCTGCATTTAAATTGGCAACAATAAAATAGTGGAATGTGAGAAATACTCCAATACCGGAAAACAGCCACAATAAGATATTTTGCCAATATTTGGGAATTAATAAAAAGCTCGGTACGATCGCACCAAAACCACATAATATTAACGATATATAGCCAAACGGAATAGTAGATTCTTCAGGAATTATATTAAGTTGCAATAAGGCATAAATTACAGCACCCATCAAAAACAGTAAAAATCCACCGATCCAATTGGATTGTGAATTTACTTGAAATTGTGAATTTTCATTGCTTGTGGTTGAATTTTGTTGTAGATTATTTACCAAAAAAGTGAAAGTGGAAAGTGCAACAACACTAATAACCCAAATTATTATTATGCCCTTGTCACTAATATATACATTAATGGATGGTAATTCTCTGTTTAAATAAAGTACAATAGTATTTGCTGTTACTGTCCCAAGACTTAGTAAATAGTTACTAATAAGATTTGGTAAATTATTCTTTCTTTGAGCCATACTTCTTGAGTACTTTTTTTTAGTATTTTTATATCTTTAATAAATAATACACAGTAAAAACCTATCTTTTCGCAAATTAATTATGAAATCTATCTGCTGATATTTTGCACTTTTAAAGACAGGCTATAGATCTCACTACTTTTCTGTATGAGAATTAATTCTCTGGCGGCATGGATATTAATGTTATTAAATGTAAAAAGATAAGGTGCGTTACGCTGCGCTAACAGCACCCTACAAATCGTCAAAGAATAAAAAATTTTCAAGTATTAGGTATTTTGAATTAGGCTCTCTTCAAATTCTTAAATAAACTAATTATCACCAAAGCTGTTACACACAACAAAGCCACAATCATGATGATATGGTTTTCCCAATTTTTGATCGCGATCGCAATTAAAGCCCAAATAGTTACACCTGTATAAGTAAGATCTCGATTTTGGAAGATAGTAACTATAGAAATTGCAGCAGCGACCAACATCATAATTACAGTCCAAGCTTGATCAGGTATACCCCAACCATTCCAATTTTGAGCGTACAAAGCACAGGCGACATTAACAACCGTAGCAACGCTAATCCAACCCAGATAAATACCCATGGGATAATGAACGCACCATCTTTTAACACGAGATATCGCAGTCTTACTAGTTCCCAAATGCAGATATGTCGCAATCAATGGTAGCAAAATTACAAGCATTGCGACTACTGAAAGTGTAAATAAACGAAATGAAAATAGATATACCCAAATACTTTGAGCAATAGATGCAATTACTAAAAAATACCCGATTTTACGTAAATCGGGGTTATTTCTCTGGTTAGGTAAAACTTGATAAGTCGCGAAAGCAAATAATCCTAGGTAGATTAGTCCCCAAATAATAAATGCATAATTAGCAGGAATAATCAAAACTTCTTTGAACAAAGTATTAGAGATTTGACCAATAGTAAGTCCATTCAATGGAAAAATATTTGATGCAACGTTGACAATAAAAGCAAGAATAATTGCAATCAGAGTAACAATTTGTCGGAGAAAATCCCACTGGTTACTAGATGAAGAGTGCTGCATGGTAATGAGAGCAAGGTGTTTATATTTTTAAATATAACTGAGGTTTAGATATTATTTGTATATGAAAATCCGAATAAAAAAGCTACTCAAAATGTCTAAGAGTGAGCAGCTTTATATAAAAATTAATTTTTAGATTTTAACCCTGACCATTTTTTCAGAAGTCTATTCCTCCAAAGGAGCTATTTGAGGAACAGGACCATCCGTACCACCAGTTTTTAATACTAATTTTCTTCCTTGGCGATCAAAAGCATTTCTTCCAGGACTTAGCCTTACACTTGCAACTCTGTATCCTTGACCAATAATTTCATCATATTTGACTAATGGATGACGTACTCTACGTCTCAATTTAAAACAACGTCGAAAACTAAATTGTCCTTTTGAGCGTAGGAAAGATTTCCTTCTTCCAAGATTGAAGTCAACTCCACGATTTGTTCTGTTTATGAGAGTATACCTGTAACAACGTCGTCTAATTTTGGTTGGACGTATTTCTTGTGCAATTGCACTATCAAGAAATATCATTCCTCCTAACATTGATGCTAAAGCTGCACCACCAAATAGAATATGCTTTAGATTTATTTTTTTTGTTGTAATTTTCATAGTTTGACCTTTAAATAAAGAATAGAAATAAATAGAGTTTTTCGCTTTTCTGCTGATTGTGTATTTATTTCGTAATACCAATCTATCTTTTAGATATCGGTTACTAGTTACGTATTTTTCGGAATAAAGATAAAAAACAATTAAGTATTTTTAGATATTTGCAACTTTAGGTTGATATATCTTAATAAAAGAACCATTTTTGGGAATAAAAATTATTTAGATACAGCAAAAGTAGCAAGTAAACATCTAAGTCATTACTTGCGATAGGAATCATATTTAATTTGTGAACAGATTACTTATGTCGCGTCTCTACAATATTGACTAAATTTATTAGATTTGAATTTATGTAAGACTTTTATCTTTAGTCTTAGACCACTTTACACTGCTGTGCTTTTCTCCAAGCATTCGGAGTCTTTTTATAGTAATCGTGAAACTGTTCGTAGAAATGATTAATATTTTGATAACCTACATCTAAAGCAATTTGTTTGACTGAGTAGTTAGTTTCTAAAAGTAAACGCTTTGCTTCTACTATCCGACGTTCGATAATCCAATTGTTAACTGTTTTCCCTGTCAATCTTTTTACTAAATCAGTTAAATAAGCAGAGGAGTAACCTACAGCTTGAGCTACTTTTTTTAAGCTAATAGGTTGGTCGTAGTTCAATTCAATAAACTCAAATACTTCCTTTAGTCTAGAATTCGATGGGAATATGGACTCAGAAGAATTTGATTCTTTACTTGCTGCAGTACTAAAAATTTTATTATTTGCTAACTGAATTCTAATAGAGTCATTTTTTGCATTAATAACCTCAAATCCTGCCTTTTTTAGGCATTTAACTACCAAATTTTTGGTTTTAGTATGTTCATTACTGAATACAATCTTAATCATTGTTTCTTAAAATACTTGAGATAAATCATAGGTAGTCCTATTATTTCTTCACTAAAGAACGACCCTATTTACCTCAAATAGTCTAGATATTTAATAAAAGTTATTGTTTTATTAACCACTGATATGAATTACTTAGATGCTTTCCCTTGGGTAATCACGTCACATCTAAGATCCTTTATGGCTTCCGAACTGGAAATACAATAAACTTGTACTGATTTAATTACAGCATCATCACGAAATTCCTTTGTTTGGTTATATTCCCCCTGTGGAGATTTGTAGATACCTGCAAAATTTTGAGGTGATGTTGAGGGACGAAAAGCGAGATTTTTTGGTTGATTTGCAAAACTGACAGACTCTCGAGACTCATTAGCAGTGCTGTAAGCTAGAGTTGCTTCACCGTAAGTAGCTTGTGCATCTTTAATTGTTGTTCCGACTCCTACTCCTTTATCCGTACGATAATCAGGGTTGTCAGTAATTATCGTTGTAATAACATCGGAATCAGAGAAAGTTGTGTTAGCAGGATAAATAATGTGATATTGGGTTTTTCCATCTTTATTTACTGCGATCGCGTCAAAGTCCACCATGAAAGGTGATTTCACCTCAAATTTGACTTCGGAACCTAAGGATTTTTTCAGTTCTCCGTAAGTCATTCCTAAGCGCGCATCACCAATTCCTTGGGGAGATATGAGTTGAGAAGAGTTGACCTTAGTTGTTTTTGATTTCGAAACTACATCTTTGCTGGGATTTTTTGGGGTTTCTTCGGGAATAGTTGTAGAAGTCGGTGGGTTACAAGCAGCGAGAGTTACTAAGATGCTGATAATAAATAATGGATAAAGTAAAATATTTTTGGTTTTATTCTTTTTACCCCACTCAAAAATACTATTTGATGAAATATTATTCATTTTCTTTCCCATACATTTTTCAGATAAATTAGGCACTATTTTAATCTTTAAATTATCTAAATACAGTCTTCTTTCTCTGAAAGATGGTGGAGATTTAATAAAAATTAGTAAAACTCTGCATATAAAAGTTTTGATATTTTCCTAAGTTTAGATATGTCACACTCAGCGCTAAAAAAAGTCAAATTAAAAGCATTATTAGTACTAAAAAAACCCGATTTGCATGAAATCGAGTTTTTTTACACTCAGGTAACATTTGGTAGATGGCAAAAGTAAATAATCCTAGGTAAATTAGTCTCCAAATAATAAAGGCATAATTAGCAATCAAGAGAATTTACTCCCAAAGCAGTACAGAGGGTAATAATTCTGGATATGCCAACCGCAGCAACTGATAGCCAATCCCAGCTGTACCCTGAAAGAAGCCAGGGTTAAACACGGAATTGGGCAAGTTGGCAAACAGTTGATAAGCTCCTGTTTGGTTGGCTCTAGCAACGATATTGGTTGCTTGTTGCAGAGCAACCTGACGCAAATCTGGACTATTGAGTCGCTGGGCTCCAACCAAAAGAACCTCTACTCGACCTAAGTTCCCACAGCACAGATGGTCAATCGCCTGCAATCCATGCTTCTGAGTTGTTTGCAGCGCAATTTCAATTTCACGCTTGATTTCGGGAGTCTCCACAATTCCTAGGCACCCTAAACGCCCCAAACCGATTCCGGCAGCCCCGTGGCACCACTGAACTGCAAAGCCAGGGTTTCTGCCTTCCAAGCTACGGAAATCAGCCCAATTGCCATGTTTCTCTGAGAAGACACTACGTTCATACTCAATACCTTCTAGGGCGGCTTCTAAATAGTTCTGGTTGTGGGTGGCGGTGTAGAGTCGCAACAAGGCGTAGGCAACTCCGGCTGCTCCGTGGGAGAAGCCAGTGAGCGGTCCTTTGGCAACCGTATTCCAAGCTTTAGGCGCACCATCTTTACTTACTTGCTTGTTGATGAGATGTTGTCCACAGGTGATCGCTTTTTCTAAAACTGTAGTTTCAGCCGTCGCTTCATAGAGAGACAATAACCCTAAAATTGTTCCGGCTGCTCCGCCCATAATATCCAACTGTCGATCTGCGGCAATCAGTTCTGGGGTAATCCAACTGGCAAACCTACCTGCATCAGTTAACAAGGTCCCATCTTTGAGAAATTGACTCGCCTTTACTAGGGCATAAATAATTGAGCCTAAACCAGTTGCACCCCCTATTCCGGTAAGCCGAGCAAAGCGTTGCTGGGCTTCTAAGTCCAATATTTCCAGTTGCTGCCGTAGGGGCTTTAAGACGCGTAATGCTAACTCACTAAATTGAGGTTCGTGAGTCACCTGATAAAGTCCAGCAAAGAATAAGGCAACCCCACAGCGTCCATCATACAGGCTATCGCCCAGTAGTTGTAGCTGAAAGCGCTCGGCTTCAGGAACAAAGCCCATGCCAATCCAATTAAGACTGCCATCGGCATCTTCAAGCGCCCTAGCTTCAAGTTCAGTCGCAATCTTCCATGCTTCTTGAATCAGTTGTTCTGAACTGAGGGGCGGCAAAGAATATTCCTGCTGTTGTTGATGCTTATCAGTAGTAGTTTGTGCGATTCTGGCATAGAATGCTCCCTGAATAATCGCGATTTGTCGGACTAAGTCCGTTTCATCCAGAGCTTGCAGTTGTTCTCTAACCTGTTGATAACTAGCTTCTTTGAAGTATTGGGGAATTATTGAGATACCCTTCAAAGCTAGGGCATCGCTATTCGCACTAGCCGTAAAGAAGGGAATATCCAACTGCTCCATTGCCCGGAGTTCTGCCTGCAGGATGGGCCAGGCATTGGGTTTTTTCTGAGTAACTAGATAGGCATGACTGAGACGATCTAGCTCAATGCTATAGTCTACGGCATTCTTGAGATGATCTGGTGACCAAGCATGTTGCAAAATAGTGAAGTAGATGCCGGTAGCCCGGAAAACAAATCGGACTTGCTGATGCTGGAATAATGCTAATGGACTCTCTAGTGCTAATAAACTCTTCTTGTGAACCATCAAAAAGCGGTACATCTGCTCAAACCCAGCACAAAGTTGTTCTTGATAATCATTCGGAGACAAGGCAGTATCTCCTAAAAGAGGCACATTTTTCTCTATAGACCAGGTGACTGTTTGATTACGCAGGTGCATATTATCGGTGTTGATCGCTTGCCACTGTGGCACTTTTCGAGGGGCTTGCTGAGAATGGGTGCTGCCCAAACCACTGATATCGTAGGCAATGCGCTTATCGATACTGAAGTCCCAACGGGGCATCATTCCTGTGCGTAATACAGATTCCCAAAATAGTCGCAGGGACTCTGTTTCCAATGCTTGAGGTGAATTTTCGATGGGGTTGGCTTGATGGTGCTGCAAAGTTTCCGTATCGATTATTACAAGGTGTTCACCACTGGCAATCAGGTTTCCATGGTGACAGTCGGTTCCCCGTAAGACATAAATCAGACACAGTAACATACCCGCCCGTTGATAAAAGCGATCAACTGCTGCTTTGTCTTTACAGAGTTGGTGCTCGACATATTCAACCCAGCCGTAATCCCCCTGATTGAGCACCTCGATGACCTTAAAATCTAATAGTTTACTTTGGTGATTACACCAGTCGAGAAGATGATTCCATGCTACTTCCAAACTCAAATCCTTGGGTTTGTAGACTAGCTTAAGTCCTGATTCAAAGGTCAGCAGAATGACTGTGCGTCCCTGATTATGTGGATCAGAAAGGGAAGTTTTGATTTGAGAAACTTTGCCTAAAGGCTGTGGTTCTGCCTTGAATTCCCCACGCCCTGGGCTAGGGAGAGTCTCTACATTGTTATCTCGAGACTTGTTATTTGTAATTAAGCCAAATGTCTGCTCAATAGCATCCCAATCTCGAGCCAAACGCTGAATAAATTCAGTCGTTGCTTCCACCCAGAAATCCACGGCGGTTGCGAGCAATCGACCTAACACAGGGTACTTATAAAAAAAGTTGAATAAACCATTCTGTAAGAGTCCCTCAACAAAATGGTTGTATTGTATCTTGCTATTGCTGGGTTCTTCTTGTAGCCCCAGCAGGTTGAGTAAATTTTGACCAAAGGGACGAACTTTAGAGAATTCAAAATCTAGGGTCTTGCTAGAGATAGTCGCTAATCGTTGCAACAAGCTCCGTTCCAGGGAACAATACGCCTCTTTCTCTAGAATAGATAAGGGAAGTTCTGCTGAGGAAAACTGAGAAGACCCCAAAGAAGTCAGTAAATTCTGTCTAGCAACTTTAATAGCAGGTAATAAGATATCTTCAAAGACAATGGGCGCTTCTGGCTCAGTTGGCAGTAAGACTTCAGCATCAGGATTGAACTCTGTTGCAGTTTCCACGATCTGGCGCAAGGTTTCTGCCCATGTTGGCAAAGCCTGTTCGCCTGCCAGTTGTACTGTTCCCAATCGAGGACGAACGGTGTCGAGGTCTAAATTCTCCCACTGTAAGCGTTTCTGCAAAGTTGATAGTTTACTTTCATGGGCAATGGTCTGACACCAACGATTGAGTCGATCAAGAACGATTTGTTCGTTTGTCTTTTCTGCCACAACGACAAAACGTTCTTGATCGAGCCGTTCCCAAAGGAAACTGGCATTGGCAATAATCATGGCGAAATCGACTTTGGTGATGTGGCGGCATTCAAAAAGCAGTTGGGACATAGGGGATTCCTCTTCTTAAATTCTGATTTGAGTTCAATGTTAGAAATCACTCAACCCAGAAATGAGTCAAGTGGCTCATTTCTGGGTTGAGGCAAACCGTTCAAGATACCCAGGTATCGAAACTGCCCAAAACCAGATGACTTTGTAGAAGTCCATCTCAGACATCGATTTTGGGCAAAAGATTTTACGCCTTTAGGCTAGAATATGGAAAAGTGTCTTATCATTTACACCGTAAATCTTTCAGGCTTCCTCACTTACACCGATCTGTGTAGCAAGGACGGCAAGTAATATCTGTCCAGTATAAGCGACGCCCCGCTACAGCTAGTAGCTTTTCTTCGCTCAGTTCAGGCAATTTATGAAGCCCCACATAAGCCAGCATTTGAGTTACATCTTCTGTTGTAAGATTTTTACATTTGTCAGTAACAGCATTTGTGACCAGTTTGACAACTTCATCTTGGGTCTTTGCCTCTTTAATTTGCTGGCATACCTCATCGTCTTTAAGCACAGCTTTAAGTTCTTCTATCATTAGTTTTTCTCCTTTATTGAGATTTTTTGTTTAGAATTTGTTAACAGAAAAGCTTTTAATTGATAATCATATAAATTAGAATTTAAATTCTAGATTATCAAAGAGTTTTAAAGCTTATTTGGTTGTTACCTTTACCTTCCATATATAAATATTATTTCGATTTAATCTTATTGATAATTAACTATTTTTGGGTAAGATAATAATTAAGTATTAAGTATTTTTAGATTATCCTCAAAAGATAAAAATTAAAAATTAAATATTTTCTAATAATTCTCTAAAATTGAACATTTATTATTTCCATAAATCTTCCAACAAAAAAAGATATTAGATTAGTAAATAGCATAATCTAATATCGGATTTAGAGAATATATTAGTTGATTAATTAGCAGCGATTGGAGTTTTTACCCGCATAACAAACACGCCGTCACTCTGAATTAGAGAAATCTGTTTAGCAAAAGCACTATGCGTTAACTTTTATATTTGGTCCTGATGCAAAAGGATTAGTCACTTTAAAATCAGAATAAATGCCAACTTCTTTACGAGAGAAGGATAGATCGACAGATAAAGGAGCTGTCCTGCAAGGATCTATACCGATACGCTTAAAGGTGACAAGAAGTGGTAAGCTTTCTTGTACCGAAACTTCAAAGTCACTTTTATCGGTGCAACCTGTACTAGTTACGGTAATAATAACCTCAGTTTCTGTTACGACAAGACCGTGTAAGACTTCAACAGATTTAGATTCTTTTTTGGTAGTAGACATAGTTTAAGTTAATCTCTTTAATGATTTACAAAAAATAATTGATCAATTGCACATAGTTTTAAATTGTGAACAATTTATATAGCAGTTCTTAATCGAATGAAGTAAACCATAAGACTGAATTACCAAGCTTTTTAGCTTCATATGTATACCTCATCAGCCAAAGAAATACTATATTTCCACCTGTTTCAGCTTTTCAAGGGGTTGTGCAAAAATCCCTAATTACTGGCGGGTGAATAGTAAATAACTCGACGCAGAGGGATATGTCAGGATTAAACCTTCATCGGTTAATTTATATTCCTTAACTTGTTGTAGAGCGTTCAAATAGCTTCTTTCTTGTGTGTCGATCTCCACACTACAAGATATTAGTGTAGAAGCTATATTCTGAATCTGAATTTTGCCAGAACTTCCATCGAGTGGTTTAACCGTGTAGTTGCTAAAGTATCGATTGCAGCCTCCACTACCGCTAATTCTGCCATCATTAAATTCTGCAGTAATTTTAGTATTCGGTAGTATTTGAGTTTCTACACCCGATTTAAGTATCCAACTTCCCTCTATATTTACTTGAGTGGAAATTACCTTATGATTCCCATCTGCATAAACTTTATAAAGGTTATAGTTTTGTTCTTCTGGTGAGAGCTTGTAACTTGCCTCTATAGATGATATGACTGGTAAAACTAAGCCATCTGGAGGTTGGGCTACGAAATCGAATTCTAATCCATTCCCAGATGATACAGGGCGTGGAATCAATTCACCATCAGTCCAGCCCCCCGTACTCACAGTTCCGGATGCTTTTATGATTGGTGATTCGGTAAGTATATATATCTTGTCTACTGTCGGCACTTTCTTCTTGGTCATATTGATCACCGTTATTTTTCTCCTTTATATTCGTTAACACACTTTATAAGACCACCTATTGCACTTATATAAGTGCTTTATTCTAAAAAAATTCTCTTTTGATTATGAGCGGCATAAACGATGAAATCGTTGTGCCCCTTTCTTCTGGTGATAGCTTATAACTTGCCTCTATAGGCGATATTACTTGTACAACAGGACCATCTGGAGGTTGGACCACGAAATCGAATTCGCATTTTCCAGCAGATGATGAAGGGCGTGGAATCAATTCGGCATCAGTCCAGCCCCCTGTGGTTATGGTTCCTGATGCTATTATCACTGGTGGCTCAGTAAGTATATCTAGTTGATCTACTGTCGAAACTTTCTTTTTGCTCATCGTTATTTTCTGCTTTATCTTCGTTAATGTACTTTATGACGTTGCCGATCGCACTATCAATTACTGCCGGGTGAATAGTAGATAACGCCACGGAGAGGGATATGGCATGATTAAATCTTCATCGGTTAATTCATATTCCCTTACTTGTTGCAATGCCTGAAAATAACTACTTTCTTGTGAGTTTATCTCCTCACTACAAAATATTTTTGTAGAGGCTATCTTCCCAATATGGATTTTGCCAAAACCGTCATCTTGTGGTTGCTGATAACTAGCATTGTATTGATTACAGCCGCCATTACCACTAAGTCTACCACCCTTGAATTCGGCAGTAATTTTGGTATTTGGTAGAAGTTGAGCCCCTATACCTGATTTAAGTATCCATTTTCCTTCTATGCTTACCTGAGTCATGAGCTAATACTCCAAAATAATAGGGTTAGATGATGTTGGGTTGAAGTAACACAACCCAATCTATTTGTCGTAGTCATCATTTTCTGCTTGTCATTAGTTGATGCTTGAAAGTGCTGTTAGACTAAGATACAGAATCTAAATCATTACAAAATCAGAAAATATATTATCGGTTAAATTATTCCAAAAATAAGCCCTTTTTATTGTTAGATGCATAAACTATAAAATGGTTGTTTACCATTACAATTCCAGACTTGTAAGTTGCATCTATAGGCAACATTACTTGTGTAACAGGACCATCTGGAGGTTGTGCTACAAAATCGAATTCGCATTTTCCACCAACACATGATGAAGGACGCAGAATCAATTCTGGATCTTTCCAGCCTTCCGTGTTCACGGTTCCGACTGCTCTTATTGAATCCTGATATATATGTATCTCCTGTACTTCAAAAATTTTCTTTTTGGTCATTTTTATTTTTCCCTTTGATAATTTGAGTTTTACTTAAGACACTAAGTATGGGGAAACTAGTATAAGTATTCAATTTCTTTCTATGTTTGCCTGAGTCAGAGCTAATACTTCAAAATACTATTGTTTAATTAGGTTAGATATTTTTCCTCACCCCGACTTATACAAGTGCCATATTCCTAAAAAAATTCTCTTTTGATTGCGATCTGCATAAATGATGAAATCCTTATGTCCCCTTTCTTCTGGTGAAAGCTTGTAAATTGCCTCTACAGGCGATATTACTTGTGAAACAAAACCATCTGGAGGTTGAGCTACGAAATCAAATTCTAATCCTTTTCCTAATGATGCAGGACGCGAAATTAATTCGGCATCTTTCCAGCCCTCCATGTTCACAGTACCGTATGCTCTTATGCTCTCTTGAGATATATCGATAGTATATATAATCCCCACCAGCCTTTTCATTTAAATCAGTTTCAATCTTGTCATACCCTGAAGGTGTTGCAGTGTCTTTGCCGAATATAACCTTTATGTCTCTAATAAAATTTCTTTCTTCACTTCCTTTTTTGAAACAGAGCCAGATATATTTGCCACCAGCGCCTCATGTTTAAATCAACAGGAATTTTCTGGAATCCCTGTGGTGCTTCGGTGTATTCTCCTTTTATCACCTTAAGATCTGTAATTGCAACTGTCATAAATCTTGATTCCTTGAATAATTGAGATTTATTGTTTAGAAAATATGAAGAGAAAAGCATTTAATTAATAATAATAGGAATTCAAATTTAAATCCTAGATTATCAAAGATTTTGAAAACTGATTTGCTTCTTCTCTTTGCTTCACATATATAAATATTATTTTGATTCAATAATATTGAAAATTAAATATTTTTAGGTAATATCCTAATTAGAAATTAAATATTTTTAGATATTATTCCAAATATCAAATAGAATGTTCAATATTTTCTAAGCATTATCTACAATTTATAATATTCAATTACAATAAATCTTATAATAAAAAAATACTAGATTATGATATTCAATAATCTAGTACAAATTTAGATAATATTTTATTTGATTCATTAGCAACTCATAGTTAATTTCTTAGTAAAACTTTATAATAATGTATAAAACCTTGTTTTTCTCTCCAACTTTTAAGAATAGTTCTGTGATAATTTTGTTGAACCCTTAACTTAAATAATCAATAATAATTAGGGCTTACTGTTCGCGTAGCGTTAGCTAAAAAAATAGAATTTTGCGAATCTAGAAGCCACAAAGCTTGCAAAATATTAGTTTTATCCCTTAGTTTCTAATTTATCCAGGGATATCGGGGACTAAAGTGCAAGGTTGTTAAGACTATAAACGTTATTTCTTTGCACTTGTTTGGTCCAAAAAGCTTAAAACCCTTGTCTGTTATAACTTACACTGTTGTTCAGTAAGCCCTAATAACTATTCCCGTCAAGCATTCAAGCTTTGCCGATCAAGGTAGCAAATAGCGCGAAAACGTAAACCAATTAATTGGTCATAAAGAGGATTGAATTTACACAAGGGTGGTATGTAGATAATTAGTTCCCCAAATAGTTTTATTTCACTTTCAAATGGGCAAGAAGCTGGGATTACTCGGCACAAAAATCGTGCCAATTTGTAATTATGAATTTCGAGCGCATCAAGTTTTTTTCGTATCGGTAAAAGTAAATCTAATTTATGTATGTTCATACTACATTTCCTTTAGATTACAAATTTGATGATGAGATAAGTTCAAAGTTGCTCTACACGTAACTCGGTTAAAAAAACCTTTTTATCTGAAAGAAAGTAGAATTTTAATATAACTTTATAAAATAGTATAATTAGTTTGAAGTGTTATATACAGCACATGTTTGTATGAAAAAACATTGTCCTGATTAGTACTTTTATAGCGTGTCACGCTAGTGACAAAACACCTTGGGCTATTAAGGGAGTGAAGGAATGGTTGTGGATTTTTGCTTCTACAGATTTTGCTCTATTTCATGCCGCAGATACACCTTCTCGTGCAGAACTGGAGAATATTCTTGGCTTGAAATACAGTGGTTTACTTAGTTCAGACGATTATTGTGTCTATAATGGCTATGATGTGAAAGCTCAACAGAAATGTTTGGCACATCTACGCCGGCACTTCAAAAAACTGATTAAGCTTCCAGGTTTGAATAACCAACAAATTGGGGAAAAGTTCGTCAAACTAATTGATGAAGCATTTAAGAATTACAGCTTATTTCAAAAAAACCAAAATTCAAGAGAATTTTTTTCTTGGGGTTCCAAGTTTAAAGTTAAAGTTGAATCCTCCATTGGTAAGTGGCTCAATAAAGCAGGAGGAGATGCAGGCAGACTTTTACGTTCCTTACGAGATAAAGCTCATCAATGGTGGTATTTCTTAGACCATCCAGAAGTCCCTCCAGATAATAACTTGGCAGAGCGAACGCTTAGGCTAGCAGTAACAAAAAGAAAAGTTAGTGGAGGTTCCCGTTCCATGGAGCGGTTTAAAAATACTGCCAATTTATTGACGGTAGTACAAACTTGTCGTCGTCAAGAACGTTCCGTAATTGAATTTTTTGAGCAAGCTATAAAAGCTATGGCGAATCATGATGTGCAACCACCATCTTTAATACCTCAAGTTGAGACCTGAATCCTTACCATTTTGATTCCCCTTTTTTTCTAACAATTTAACTGAATTAATAAGCAAAAATGTGAATGAAAATAATGACAATGAATCCAATTTTTGCTTATTTTTTAATAACTATTTTATGCTGACTGCACTCTAG
>NZ_JASJDK010000141.1 GCF_030065675.1 Mastigocoleus sp. MO_188.B34
AGAACTCCAGAAGAAGTAGTACAAGGGTGGATTAATAGTCCCGGTCACCGAGCGAATATGCTCAATCCTAAATATGAATACCTTGGTGTCGGTTACCACGAAGAAAAACCTGACAAGGGTAATGTAAACTATCAACACTATTGGACTCAAAACTTTGGAGGTGGTGGTACTCCTCCCGGAAAATCAAACTTGAAGAATGAGAGTTTTGGTGTTGATGAGACCTTAGAGTCTGGTGCTCAAGGTGACAAAGATATGCTGATGGGTACATCTAAAAATGAATCTTTAGCAGGTGACTTTGGGAATAATAAAATCCAGATGAATGATATTACCTCTGGAAATATGAAAAACTATAATCCAGAGTTCATTTGGGGAAGAGATTCAATTGACGCTCAAAACTTCCAAAATCAAAACCTCCAAAATCAAAACCTCCAAAATCAAAACGAATCAATGCTACCTGATGACCTTAGTTATGATGGTTTAGGAACTGGTCAATTTTCCCAAGATGACTGGATGGGATTAAAAGACAGTTTTCTTGAAGAACTTCACCAAGGTAAAGGTCATAAGTTCGTTCACTTTGGAAAACATTGCGGTGGAGGTGCTCATTTATTTGGGTAGTTATGCTTGGGTAAATAGTTATGCTTGGGTAAATTATGACCTTTAGCTGAATTACTGTTGAAACTAGGTTTATCAATCAATACAGTTCAGTTAAGGCTACATCTCAAAATTGAAGTAGGTTGGCTTGACGAAGGGAACCCAATAATCATCAGGTTTTGTTGGGTTACGCTGTCACTCAACCCAACCTACGAAAATGCTTAACTGAATCGTATTAGTTTATTAATTGAATTTACTAAATCAATTCTTGCAGTCGATCGCTAATCACGAAATTTCACTGACGATTGATGCTTGATTTTTTAGGTTTCAATCGTCAAATTGCTTCAAATGAAAGTTATGGTTTCGATCAAGCAAAAAAATAATAGAAGTAGAGTGCTGTTAGTATGTGTAACACACGGCTGTAAATTTTAAATTTTTATCCTTTGCAATATCTTCATAAACCTAAAGCGATCGCCATATAAAGCGAGATTTAGGATGGAACCATAAGGCTCTAGGAATACGACGCCCCCAAATCAACCTGAATATCATAAAGCTTTTAAGCTTCAGATAACATAACTCACTTGAAAATTTAGCGCGATTATTAGATTATTGTAGAAATTTACATACAATAATATGCTGACATAATACTACATGAACCTGGATTTTATCCCGAGTTCGCACTAACCTCCTTTAAGCGGGAGGGGTTTAAATAAACGCTCAAAGAATGTAATCTATATTTGCTTATAAGTACAAGGTTTTATAGCCTTGCTTATTTGCTTTAATAACTTTCAGCGTTAAGAGTTTAAGTCTATTCTCGCGAATGTGTCCGTAAGTCTTCTCGTCGCAAAACTATGACAGGAATGGAATCTTGGGGAGTCTCAGTTGTAGGTGAAATCGCAATTCCAATTTTCCGCTCCCTTTCGGGAAGTGGAGGTAAGTTTTTGGGAATATTTGGTAAATCATTAGATAAAAAAGTTAGAGATGTTATTGTCGGAGCATCAAAACAATATGAAAAACAATTTAAACAACGTCATGGCTTTTCCCAAGTATTGGGTATGACCGTACCGCTCAAAGTTGGATCTATCAATACAACAGTTAAATTTTTAGATGCTCCTACGAGAACCCGTACAGTTGAATCTGATGAAGGCTTAGAACTAGCTTACGAGCAACAGCAAAGTCGTCGAAGACCTCAAGAAATCTCTCAGAAGTCAGGGCTTGAAATTGCCAATGAGCAACAATACTTGATGGTACAAGGTTCTCCTGGTGTCGGAAAATCTACATTTTTACGTAGAGTTGCTCTCGAAGCACTCAGTGGTAGAACAGAAGTATTCCAACATTCTCTGATTCCAGTCTTTATTGAACTCAAAAGATTTATATCTAATGATGTAGACATCGAACAATGTATCGTTGAAGAATTCAATAATTGTGGATTTCCGTCTCCAGATAGATTTACTTTAGAGTTATTGCGCCAAGGTAAATTATTAATCCTACTTGATGGTCTAGATGAAGTTCCGTATAGCAATTTAAGCCGGGTAACAAAGAAAATCCAAACTTTTATTGAACAATATAGTTTCAATCGCTTTATTGTCTCCTGTCGAACCCCGGTTTGTCTGAGTGGTTTTGAAAACTTTAGTAATGCTGCTGTTACACAACTAGGCGATAAGCAGATCAAAAAATTCATTGCTAACTGGTTTCGCAATAGTGAAAACAAACAAGCAGGGGCTGCAGAAAAATGCTGGAAACTATTGCAAGAGCCAGAAAATATCGCAATTAAGAATTTAGCAAATACACCTTTGTTGCTAAATTTTTTATGTTTAGTCTACGAGCATTTTGAATATTTCCCTGATAACCGTAGTAAGCTCTACAATCAGGTACTGTTGATTTCTTTAGAAAAATGGACCAATAAAAAAGAAATTATAAAAGACAAAAATTATCAAGGGCTGCATAAAGAATTAGAAGAGATTTTATTATCAGAAATTGCCTATGCAAGCTTTGCTACCGAGAGCTTATTGTTCTCTGGAAAGCAAATTATTGGTCTAATAGATGATTTTCTGACAAACTATTTCAATCAGCCCCAAAACCTAGACGCCAAAGGGGTCTTAAATACTATTTTTGTTAAAAACGACATATTAGAGCAAAAACTTAAAGGTGTATTTGGGTTTTCCCATTTAACAATCCAAGAGTATTTAGCAGCATACTGCGTTCATAAAAACAGTCAGTATAAAAGTTTAGTTGTAGAACATTTACCAGATGAACGTTGGCGAGAAGTATTTCTGCTCCTAGCGGGAATTATGGCACCAAAGGTGGATGAATTACTCTTAGAAATGGAAGAGGGAGCTCAAAGTTATATTAATACACCGAAACTAGAACGGTTATTAAAATGGGCGGACAAGGTAACAGATGGTTCTGAAGCGGACATGAATCCAGCTGGTAAGCGCGCTTTAGCTTTTATCATTATCTCCGCCTTTGCTAACGCCTTTACCAAAAGTTGTGCAGTTTCAAAAGCTAAAACAAACGCCTATAGTATCTCTCTCCCCACTCCTAAAGGTCAGGATACTGTCTTGCAGGTTAACCCCAATGCTAAAGCACTTGTGAGCGCTAAAGATGCACCAAATGCAAGCTCACTTGCTTTCAGTAGTACTATTGCTAATGCTGCTGCAACAGCTAATGCTTTCGCTGTTTCCAATGCGATCGCTAATGCAATTGCTCATACATTTGCAAATAGTTACATCATCAAATTTGCAATCTCTATCAGTAATGCAAATGGAATTGCAGTCGCGAATGCAATTTGTAACACGTCTGTTGATTCTATCGATCAGTTAATTGAAGAAACTAAAAAATTGGAAGCGTTGAGAATATTCAAGGGAGTTAACTTTTCTTCCCTAACTTCCAAACTGGATTCATTGAAAAATAAAATTCCCGAACGCAGGAAATCTTCTGAAGTCTATAGGGAATTTGTAGAACGTATCGAGCAAACATGGTTAAATGCTTTCTCTCTAGATATGGATACAGTTGACTTGTCTAAAGACGAAGCAAAGGCGATGGAAAACTACTTTTATGCTATTAACCTGATGTTGCAGTGTAAGAACACAGCGGTACAGATATCAGAATCTAATTGGGAAGAACTAGAAAAGCGCTTGTTAAGAGTTTAAACAAATATCAGCGTAACTGGGAGGTTACGCGAAACCACTATTAAAATCAAGGAAAACTCTCCTCCCACTGTTCTCCGATATAAAAGCTATAAGGTCAGGAAATTGCTAAACCCTGTTTGTCCTACGGACATGCTACGGATCCACTAACGTCATAAACGTGATCAAAGTTATGCTTTGCAAGCTTTTGAATTTTTAATTTTTACTTTTTACTTGCGCACAGCGCTATATATTTCCCTTCATAACCATTTGACCTGTTGGGTAAGAAACGGATTGTAAAGGTTCAATGGTGACCACAGCAGAAGAAATATTAATCATTGAATTATCAACTGGAAGCTGTACTAACACTTGTCCTCGGGAGTTTACTTGAAAATCACCACAATCCACTTTTTCGCCATTACTTACAGCCCACAAACGGTAAATTTTATTTTTCGGTAAGGGTCTCAAGTTTTGTAGAGTAAGTACACCTTTACCAGAATTCGGAATAATGACAAAACTTCCAGTGGCTTTCGACTTATCATTAATGCCTTTTAAGGATAATAGACGGTTATTAGGCTGACGAAGTAAAGCTATAGTTTCTTGGTAATAAGATAGCTTATTTCTTGTGGTGAGCATTTCTTTCTGAAGACTATAGTTATAAAATCCCAGACCTAAAAGAACAGTAGCTGCGATCGCACCAGTCAAACCCAACCAAACTTTCTGTGTGCGATTAAATTTTTTGCTAATTATATTTTTTTCTATAATTTTTTCTTTACTGTCTTTATCTGCAATATCTTTATTTATATCAAGTTGTGATTGATTATGAGATACTTCTGTCGCAGCTTGCATAATTTGCAAACCCAACTTTTGAGGAGGTTCATCTTCAGGTAAAGCAAAAGGCAATAATGCTAAAGTTTCTTGCAAATGCTTGACTTCTTCCACTAATTCTGGGTTATCTGCCAATAATTTATTGACTTGTGCAACTTCTTCCGGAGTTAGATCTCCTAATACATAGCTTGCAAGAAGTTCTTGTTTTTCTTTCCAGTTGTGGGGTTCCCAATTGTGAAATTTTGATTTATGAGAATCGTTCATCTACTCTCTACCAAGTCTTTCAAGATTTGCCTTAGTTGAATTAAACCCTTACGTTTATGAGTTTTAACTGTTCCCAAAGGTATATTCAAATCTTGAGAAATTTCTGACTGACTCATACCTTCATAATAAGCTTTCTCCAAGACTTGTCGCTGATTATTTGGTAACAGAGAAAGTGCTTCCCGCACGCGATGAGAAATTTCTTGAAAGGAAATTTTATCCATCAAACTATTTTGATTTTCTGGGAAAATACTACTGCTCCATTTTTGGATTAGCTGTCTTTGCGATCTCATTTTACGGTGGCGATCGATAGCTCTAGATCTTGTTAAAGTACTCAAGAACGCATTCATTGAACCACGCTTGGGTTCATAATTTTGATGTCGCCATAATATTAGAAAAACTTCTTGAGTGAGATCTTCTGCTTCTTGAGTATTACCTAGCATACGTAGTGCCAAACGGTAAACAATACTTCCATAACGGTCGTATAGTATACCTAGTGCCACAAGGTTTCCCGAACGTAATGCTTTGAATACCTCTGCATCCGTCTGATTAGACAGCATTGTTTAAAACTCGATCCTTGACGTAAAATGCACAACATACATACCTTATACTGAGATAAAAAATCAATGTTTTTAGTGCAGTTGGTAGTAAATACTCGGTGTTAAATAATTAGTGACAAATGATTGGCAATCGGCGATCGATGATAAATACTATTAGGAATTTGTTATTAGTACGAAGCTAGAATAAAAATGGATTTACTCAAAAATATCGAGAGCACAACCAATACCGACTGGTTAGTATTAGACAACAGCAAATGTCAACCATACGAGACCAACGTTGATGCACCAGACAACGAGCGACCTTACCGACTTTACAGATTTTTAACAGACTTAGAAGATATCCTAATTAATGTTGCAGATGATACTCAAAGACTGAAGTTAATCTGTCCTTTGGTTCGCCGTTTGTTAAATAGTTCCGAATGGCTGCAGTATGAGTTTGAAGAACCAAACCCAGAAACAGGTTGGTCGGTAACTACTTTGTACGATGAACCAGATTTTCCTCTCACAGTACAAACTGTTGCTTGGGCTCCAGGGACTTCCTCACCAATCCATAATCATGCTGCTTGGGGAGTAGTTGCAATTTTGGATGGACAGGAAAAAAATAAATTTTGGCAAGTAGCAGATGAAGACAGCGATGGGGGTATTATTCAGGTTGGGGAACAGTTAATCCTCCCAGGGGAAATCATTAGTTTTACTCCCAATGCAATTCATAGCATTGAAGTAGTCGGAGATGAACCAACTATCAGTTTCAATTTGTATGGTGAAACTAATTATGAACAACGTTTTGAATTCGACCCTACAAGCGGTAAAGCGACTAATTTCTAATTAATTACAGTACTTTATCTTCAATTTGTTTCTTGTGGCTCTCATGCACTTTATACTTGTGAACGGTAAAACAAATTATGTGACTGTCCCAATAACTCCATATTCAAGCTAAAGCAGGGTTAATAAACGGATTAACAGCTTAAAATTATCTTGGAATATCAATTCCAGTTCGGAGTCTTGAAAATGGGAAAATCTTAAAAGCAATGACACAAAGCAAAAATGTGCTAGGAGAAAAACTCCAAGTATGTTGTACATCTCCAATGACGGGATTTTATCGTAATGGTAGCTGCGAGACTGGTCCCCAAGATTTTGGTAGTCATGTTGTTTGCGCTCAAGTTACTGAAGAATTTCTTGATTACACCAAATCGAAAGGTAATGATTTGAGTACTCCTGTACCAGGTTATGATTTCCCTGGTTTAAAGCCTGGAGATAAATGGTGTTTGTGCGCTTCTCGCTGGAAAGAAGCTATGGAAGCAGGTTTTGCACCCCCAATTGATTTATCAGCAACCCACGAAGCTACATTAAAGTATGTACCTCTAGAAGTTTTGCAAGAATATGCAATTACTGGAGATAAATAAATAGCAATAGGACTTATGCAAGGAAAATTTGATTAAACTCATTACGACCCAAACTTAATCAAGCTTTTTCATCTCTTAAAGTTTATAATTGCAAGCTAAGGACAAAACCCTTTTAATTTCCCTAAAATCAAAATGTGTCCTACAGAAATTCTATCTCTTAGCTTGTGGCAATAACGCTATTCGCATTCTGTTGGCGCTTCGATCACATCGGCGACATACACTTTCTGAAACGATTTACTCAGATATATATACAAGAGAAAGTGCATAAGTTTATTTGCTTTGCATTTAATAAAACCCAGAAATTAGTTTATTTATCAACAGCCGAGTAAAAAATAATTCCCAACTAGAGTATCAAGACTAGAGTATTAAGTAAATATATTTACTTCGCAGACAAATATAGCGATCATTATACTACCCATCAAATAATACTCCTACTTCTCCTCCAATATTTTTAGTTACAAAGTAGGGTAAATCATTGTGTAATTAATCAATCTCTAATTTCTTGTTGAAATTTCTAACTCAGCACTATTTATTCATTAAATATCCTTAAATATGGACACCATCTTTGAAACAATTGAAAGTAAACTGCACGAGATTGACAGTATTGATTATGGAAAACCACGTAAAAGAATAGTCATACTTGGTGCAGGAATGGCTGGTTTAGTTTCTGCTTATGAATTATCCAAACTAGGTCATGAAGTAACTATTTATGAAGCCAGTAATAGAGTCGGTGGTAGGGTTTGGACGAAAAGATTTGCTGATGGTCAATATCATGAATTCGGTGCGATGAGAATTCCTGAAGCTCATGACCATACCAGATATTATGCGAAGGAGATATGTAAATTAGACTTCCGTAGATTTGTTAATGACCACGACGAAGATGATGCTTTCTATTACATCAAAGGAATCAAAAGCCAACATAAGAAAGCTTTAGAGGAGCTAATTCCAAAATTGAATTTAACTCTTGGAGAGAAAGAAATAGTCAAGAGAGCGATCGCTAATGATGAAAATCTACTGGTACTACTTGGTACTCCATTTGCCTCTTTGCTTGAGGAAATAAAGTCTAAATCAGAAGATTTGGAAGCACTATTTGCGAAGGGTCCAATAACCAGCAGAATACAAGAACTCGACCAATTATCACTAGGTGATTTCCTCAGAAGATTTGTTAATAGTCAAGATGCTTTAGATTTAATCGGTGCTATTACTGCATTAGAGGTTTGGTGGGACAAAGCTGTAACGATGTTTCTTCGCGATGAAATTTCTCAGGAGCCTCGAGAGTCAAATCAAACTGGAATATTGGATGAAATAGTTGGAGGTCTAGACTTATTACCCACTACTTTAGCTTCTAAGCTACCGGAAAATGTAAACATTAACTATGGTCGTGAAGTAATTTCTCTCGAGAAACAGCAGGAAAAAATTCAAGTTGTTCTGAGGAATACTAAAGATAAAAGTGATATACAATCAATCGATTGCGATTATGTAATCTGTACTATTCCTTTTGCTGTTTTAAGAAGAATTAAATTAATTGGATTGAGTGAAGCTAAAAATAGGGCCATCAGAAATTTGAGTTATGCTTCCTCCATCAAAGTATTACTTCACTGTAGGGAAAGATTTTGGGAAAGTAAGTACAAAATTATTGGTGGTGGTTCGCAAACAGATTTAATTAATCGTTCTATTTATTATCCATCAGATAATTTTAGACCCACAACGGTTCGTAAAATGAGTAAAACTAAGGGATTACATACGTCATTTGTCCGATACGACCGAGAAGTCCTTGACAAGGATGTTAGTAAAGGTCCTGGAGTTTTACTTGGAAGTTATTCTTGGGGTGCAGATGCAAGAAGATTAGGTACTTTACCCCATAAAAAAAGAGAAGAAGTTGTGAAGAATACAATTGCTAATTTTCATCCAGAAATAATGGAAAAGGGTATGGTCGATGATAGCGCTTCAATATTTTGGGATGAATACGACTGGGCTGGAGGAGCATTTTGTTTTATGAATCCTGGAGATTTTATCCGATATTATGAAGATACCATTGCTCCAGAAGGAAAATTGTTTTTTGCTGGCGAACATTGCTCTCTGGATCAGGGCTGGATTCAAGGGGCGATAATCTCAGCTTTAAGAACAATCAAAGATATTGTTAGTGAGTAAAAAGTAACCTGTAATTTTGAGTCAGGAATGTGGATTAAATAAAGTACAAAAGTAGGATGCTGTTAGCATCGCGTAACGCACCATTCCAAATTTCAGAATTACAGGTTATTAAATGCTCATCTTTACTCTTGGCTTAAGCCTGAAAAATCAAATAATTGAGTATCTGCAAGATGGGAAGGTGTCACATTTTGTGTGCTGCGGAATAAACTGTCAATTCTTCCAGGATATGCTTGTTCCCAAGCTTGAAGCATTTGCTTGATTTGCGCTCTTTGTAAGTTTTCTTGAGAACCACAAAGGTTACATGGAATAATCGGAAACTCCTTAATCTCTGCATATTTCTGGATATCATGCTCCGGACAATATGCTAAAGGTCGAATAATCACATTTTGTTTGTCATCACTCAGAAGTTTCGGAGGCATAGCTTTAAGCTTACCTGCATGAAACATATTTAAAAATAAGGTTTCGACAATATCATCTCGATGATGTCCCAAAGCAATTTTTGTTGCACCTTCTTGATTCGCAACTCGGTAAAGAATTCCTCTGCGCAAGCGCGAACATAAACCACACATGGTTTTTCCTGGAGGAATCACTTCTGTAACGATGCTGTAAGTATCTTCTTCAATTATTCGGTACTCTACACCCAAAGATTGCAAATACTCTGGTAAAACATGTTGGGGAAATCCTGGTTGCTTTTGATCTAAATTTACCGCCAGAATATCAAAATTGATAGGAGCGCGACGTTGAAGACTCAGTAATATGTCGAGCATTGTGTAGGAATCTTTGCCGCCAGAAAGGCATACCATAACTTTGTCACCATCTTCGATCATGTTGTAATCGCGGATAGCTTTTCCGACCAAACTACGCAGGCGTTCCTCTAATTTTTTGTAGGTTTTTGAGCGAACAACCTTTGTCGCTTCCATGTTGTTTCCCCTTAGTTTAACGATCACTATTCTAGTTGAGTTATTTCTTAGCAGGCAATTTAATAGAGTTAGTTTCTAGAAACATTCAAATTTCCACAGGCTGAGTTATGTCTTAAACTCCAAGAAGTTAAAAATTAAACTCCAATACTCCTTAAAACACCATCAACGCCATGGGATTTAGTACTAGCTTCATTTCTGCTTTTAGAGCCACATCTTAAAGCCCAAATTTTATTAGGATTTCAAGTCATTTACCACTTATATACTTTTGTCGTGCTCGTAACAGTTTAGGATAGAGAATACGACTCAAAAGTTTTTGAATGCCAAAAATTGGGGTTCAGACAATTTGCGATCGCAAAGTTTGAATTCAAATGTCAATCACTTTAAAGAGTAACTTATATCTTTAAATGCAATTGTGCATGACTCGGTATAATAAGGAGGGGATTTTGACCGATCTTAAAGAGAGTTTAATTAAATCAGCCGATATTAGCAAACTTGAAGCAGAATACGCGACAAAAAGTCCACAAGAAATTCTCGCCTTCGCTTTAGAGCAGTTTGACAATATTTCCATATCTTTCAGCGGTGCAGAAGATGTCGTCTTGGTTGATATGGCATCTAAAATCAAGAAAGATATACAGGTATTTTCCATCGATACAGGTCGTTTGCATTCGGAAACCTACAAATTTATCGACAGGGTAAGAAAGCAATATCGCATTAAAATAGATGTAATTTTCCCCGATTCAACAGAAGTTCAAAACTTGGTCAAAGAGAAAGGATTATTCAGTTTTTATGAGGATGGTCATAAAGAATGCTGCGGTATTCGTAAAGTGCGTCCACTGCGCCGCAAACTAGCCCATCTCGATGCTTGGATTACAGGTCAACGCAGAGATCAAAATCCTGCTACTCGTGCAAGCGTTCCCGTAATTCAAGTTGACTCAGCTTTTTCGACTGCAGAACGTACTCTAATTAAATTCAATCCGTTAGCTAATTGGACTTCAAAGCAAGTTTGGCAATATATTGAAGCTAACAATGTTCCTTACAACCAGCTACATGACAAAGGTTTTATTAGTATCGGTTGTGAACCTTGTACCAGAACTGTTTTACCGCATCAACACGAACGTCAAGGTCGTTGGTGGTGGGAAGAAGCAACAATGAAAGAATGTGGTTTCCACTCGATGAATACAGCACAGAATAATTAATCTTTAAAGATTGGTAATGGGTAATAGGTAATCGGAAAAGTAATTATCAATTACCAATTACCAATTACCAATTACCAATTACCAATTACCATTACTTATTTTTTTTAATTAAGTTCAATTTTTTGCCATTCTTGTAGAAATAATCCAGACCAGATAATAAAACCAATTAGAGATAATCCAGCGATCGCATCACACCAAATCAACAAATGCATCTTGACCGACATTGGAATTATCATTGGATATAGGTAGTGTCCCGGACTGGAAACGCTAGTAATCGAATAAAAACCCAGACACAGGTAAGACCACCAAAAAAGTCCTTGCCGATATAGCCAATAACCTAATAATCCAAAGGGTGTCATGAAAATTAGAGTTGCAAAAACTCCTGCTGTTGTAAACCATTCAGGTTCGGGATATAGATCGACAAAAATAGCATTATCAGTGTAGTGTAGCGTTGTAGAAACTATATTGAATATTACTAAAAGTAGTAACACTGTCTGACTATTTTTTTGAGGATTCATGAATTTGTGTTGACCTTATTCAAGTCCGCAATTGTAATACAAAATATACTAATTTTATAGTTAATAACCAGCTGGACTTAATGTTAAGATGATTAAAATTTTATTGACTATTTTGTCATTAGGTATATTTATTACTCCTGCTTACGCAAATTCCAGAATGAAAAGGAATTCTGAAAATGCGGTTAGAACGCAAAGTGCTTTCTATAGGTTTAGAAACGGGATTGTTAGAGTTCAAAGTACCTACAGCATTGCAGAAACAGTTCAACGCTTTGAATCTTTTGCAAAAGAGCAAGGTTTAAACATTGTTGCAAAAGTTGACCACCAAGCAGGAGCAACATCTGTGGGTAAAAAATTACGTCCAACTCAATTAATAATATTTGGTAACCCCAGGGCTGGTACACTTTTAATGCAATGCAATCAAACTGCAGGAATCGATCTACCTCAAAAAGCACTCATTTGGGAAGATGAGAAAGGACAAGTTTGGCTTGATTACAACAGTCAAGAATACTTATTTACTCGCCATCAACTTAAGGGTTGTGAACCAGCAATTAAAATAATTGAGGATGCTTTGAGTTCTTTGGCTCAGAAAGTAACTCAGTAAGTATTAATTGAACTTCAAAATATCTACAAATTCAGAATACTTACATTTTCAGAATACTTACATTTTCAAAATACTTACAGCTTCAAAATACTTACAGCTTCAAAATAGCTAAATCAATAAAATTCCAAATTATTAGACTGCCATGCATATTACAATCATCAAAAAGATAACCTTAGACGGTAAAGATTGTCCCAAATCAGCTAAGGTACTAAAAGAACTCCAAGAGTCAGGGTTGATTGACCAAATTGATGAAATTATTGTTGCTGACGAACGCGAACCATCAAGTGAAGGATTTGCTTTGGCGTCAAAATATAACGTAGAAGCTGCACCCTTTTTTATCGTCACTGATGATAATGGTTCTACACGTATTTACAAGGCATATCATAAATTTCTCAAAGAGGTTTTTAACCAAGAAGTGTCTGAAAGTGAGGAAATTTCTGAGATTATGGCTCAAAATCCCGATCTCGATTTTATTTGAGTATTTTAGTATTAGATTTGTCAGATTATCAATGCTCACTTGCTAAAAACCAGTACCTCTCAAATTGCCACAAATAGCAATTTAAATTCAACTTAAAAGCTTAAATTTAACGAGAAATTAATTGCCATAACCAAATTACCGCACTTAAAATAATACTAAGAACAACACATGTTACCAGAGGAAAATAAAAAGTAAAGTTATCTTTTTGAATGACGATGTCCCCCGGAAGACGACCGAGGGGGAAGTTTTTCAATGTTCCACTACTCAACCAAAGTAATCCTCCCAAAACTATAATTCCTACACCTACAATGACTAGTATTTTGCCAATTTCTGCTAACATTTTCGGTTAATTAAGGATTAGTTAACGAAATAAAACCAAATAAGCTTTAGGATTTATGAGTAAGTCGTTGCCAACCAGAATCTAAGGCAGATTTCATCCGCTTTCCAGTCCTACTGATGCTTTTTTGTAAGTCTTCCCACTTGTCTTGAAGAAATTCGGTTGCTTCAAGTAGAGCATTTGTGTCGTGTTTGCCAGAAGCCGCTAGTTGGTCGCTCACCTCTTTGATTTTAACCCGTACTACTTCTGGTTGATCATGATGAGAAATTAATGAGTGAACCCGGTCGCCCATTTTTTTGACTAAATGTTTAACTTGTTGAGATTTTTCGCTTATAAACCCTTTGAGTCCTTCTGGTTCAGTTTTTAAGCGGTCTTGAGCTTCTTCTTTAATTACTACTGCTTTTGTATCAATTACTTCCACATCTTCAGGGAACAGCACTGCACGTCCACCAAAGGGTGCTGCAATTTCACCACCTAAGATATAAGCAGCAATATTTCCTGTTTCCCAATCAAAGAGGAAATCTTCTATCCAACCTAGAGTATCTGAAGTTGGAGAATTCACACTCAAATTTTTCAAGTTAAGAATATTGCTTGTAGGTTCAAACACACTACTACTGTAAGTTAAAACAGCATCGGGACCAATCACAGATATCTGTTCTAAGGGGGTATAGCCTTCACCACCTGCTAAATAAACTACCTGTCCGTTTTCATCTACCCAAACTTCTTCGACACGATCATATTTGGCGGCGGTAGAACAGTCCATAGTGACTAAACCAATAATTTGACTGCGACGAATTACATTGATCATCTTTATCCTCCTTTGTAGTTGTGTGGGTTGAAGAGTATGTGGCTTGAGTGAATTTAAATTCTGCGATATCGCATCAAATTGAGTTTTGAGAGGTCTTAGACAGGACAGCTAACAGAAAATTTTCGCTCTAGCAAAAAATGTATCAACTAACTGCCCGCCAGAAAAATTTAAGTCTACTAACTCTCCACAAAATCAGCATCAATTACATCTTTACCATTGCCCTTGTTTGCCCCAGTACTATTACTATTAGTTTCGGTGCTAGTTCCTGCTTGAGAGTAAACTGCACTGCCAATTTGCATTAAGGCTTGCTGCAAGTCATTAGTTAGAGATTTCATGCGATCGTAGTTTTCTTCTTGAATTGCTTCTCGCAAGTCTTTAATTAAACCTTCAACACGAATTTTATCAGGACTGGGAATTTTATCTCCTAAATCTTTCAGTTGTCTCTCAGCTTGATAGGCTGAGGAGTCTGCCATATTCTTGGTGTCGATTTCTTCCCGGCGCTTACGGTCTTCTGCTGCATGGGATTCGGCTTGTTGCACCATGCGTTCCACTTCTTTTTCATCCAGAGTAGACGCACCAGTAATAGTAATAGATTGTTGCTTACCAGTTGCTTTATCTTGAGCAAAAACTGAAAGGATTCCGTTAGCATCAATATCGAAAGTAACTTCAATTTGCGGTACACCTCTTAGTGCGGGAGGAATACCATCCAGACGGAATGTACCCAAACTCTTGTTATCACTGGACACTTCCCGTTCCCCTTGGAGGACATGGATTTCTACATTAGTTTGTCCATCCGCAGCGGTAGAGAAAATTTCCGATTTCTTGATAGGAATAGTGGTATTGCGAGCGATGATTTTGGTCATTACGCCACCGAGAGTTTCTACTCCTAAGGATAGGGGTGTAACGTCTAATAAAAGTAAATCTTTAACCTCTCCTGCGAGTACACCACCTTGAAGTGCTGCACCTATCGCAACCACTTCATCAGGATTGACTCCCTGACAGGGTTTTTTACCAGTCATACGCTGCACTAAATCTTGTACAGCAGGAATGCGAATTGAACCACCCACTAGAACTACTTCATCAATATCTGAGTTAGTCAGTTTGGCATCCCGGAGGGCTTGCTCTACAGGAATACGACAACGATCTAACAAGTCAGAACACATTTCTTCGAATTTTGCCCGAGCCAAGGTCAAATCTAAATGCTTCGGACCCTCTTGGGTAGCAGTGATGAAAGGCAGATTAATATTGGTTTGAGTCGCACTAGATAGCTCTATTTTGGCTTTTTCAGCGGCTTCAGTTAAGCGCTGTAAAGCTTGTTTATCTTTTCTCAGATCGATGCCTTGATTACGTTTAAATTCATCAGCAAGCCAATCAACAATCTTTTTATCAAAGTCGTCACCACCAAGGTGAGTATCCCCACTAGTTGCTTTGACTTCGCAAATCCCATCTCCCACTTCTAATATGGAAACATCGAAGGTTCCGCCACCTAAATCAAATACAAGAATGGTTTCGTTACTCTTTTTATCTAGTCCGTAAGCTAATGCTGCTGCAGTAGGTTCGTTAATAATCCGTAATACTTCTAATCCGGCAATTTTACCAGCATCCTTGGTTGCTTGTCTTTGGGAATCATTAAAGTAAGCAGGAACTGTTATTACTGCTTGAGTGACTTTTTCACCGATATATTTACTAGCATCATCTGCCAGCTTACGCAGCACTTCAGCAGAAATTTCCTCCGGGGCAAATTTTTTATTTGATGTTGGACAATTAAGCTTCACGTTACCATTCCCATCTCCCATGACTTCATATGAAACTTCGGTAGTTTCATGGGTTACTTCGTCATGTTTTCGTCCAATGAAGCGTTTGACGGAGTAAAAAGTATTTTCGGGATTCATTACTGCCTGACGTTTAGCAATTTGTCCGACCAACTTATCCTTATTTTTAGTGTAAGCTACCACCGATGGAGTAGTTCTTTGACCTTCGCTATTAGCAATTACAGTAGGTTTTCCCCCTTCCATGACAGCTACACAGGAGTTAGTGGTTCCTAAGTCAATACCAACTACTTTTGCCATTGTGTTTACCTCTTTGAGATTTGTTAAGAACAATCAGGTTTCTGTTTCCGCAAATTGAAAAACATAGATTCAGAAACCCGATTATTAAGCTTTATATAGTGATAATTACTACTTTGACTTATGAAGAGATTTAATCAACAAGTCGGTATACTGAGAAGATTAGCCAACATTGACTTTGACTACTTTATTTTTATCTTCTTCAGCTTTGGGTAGAGCTAGATTGAGGACACCGTCTTTATATTCTGCTGTAACGTTAGTGTTTTGTATGCGGGCTGGTAAAGGAATGACACGACGGAAGCTACCATAGCGAAATTCACTCCGAGTCATACCTTTTTCTTCAGTCTTGGTTTCTTCTTTACGTTCTCCACTAATAGAAATAGCTTCAGCAGAAACTTGAATATCGATATCTTTAGCATCCATTCCTGGAACTTCTAGTTTGAGATGGATAGCTTCAGGAGTTTCTTCCATTTCGGCTGCAGGGACAAAAGCCGAACCAAATTTGTCCGCAGTCCTTGGCGCTAAACTATCGAATAGGCGATTCATTTCTTTTTGTAAATTATCTATTTCTGAAAAAGGTTCCCAACGAATTAATCCCATAAATTTTACCTCCTAATTCCAATCATTGAGGAATTAAACTCATATCAGTTCTCTCTAAACCTAATGTGATGAGATGAGATTAGAGAGGTTTTCTTGTTGTTCGTCAACTTAACTTGTGAGTCATTAGTTTTATACTCAACTCACAATACTAAATATATAAGAATAAATTGGAGGTAAGGTTCGGTTTTGTGTACTCTATAAGTTGAGGTTACCGTTAATCAATCCTATTAGTTTTTGACTTTATCTTGCTGATGATATGCTGAGAAAGAAATCAGAAAAAGATATCAACAATTAAATTCGGTTAATTTGAGTAAAGTTATTTTTGTTCTGGAGAGAAAGCGGCAATTTTAACCACTTCCCTCGATTATTGTTACCGATGGGTTTTAATGAACTGAGTGACGATTGCAAATATAAAGTACTTTCAAAACAAAAAATACCTCTGCGCCATGGGGACAACTGTAGCAGGTTTGCAGGTTAGTAATTCACCATCTGCTTTTACTTCATAGGTTTCTGGATCGACTTCAATATTAGGTAAAGCATCATTCAACTTCATATCTCTCTTACTCAAGTTACGAGTTCCAGAAACTGCGATCGCTTTCTTTTGTAGCCCCAACTGACTGGGAATTCCCCTTTCCAGGGCGACTTGGGAAATGAAAGTCAATGAAGTTGCGTGACGCGCTCCTGCAAAACTACCAAACATTGGTTGCATATGAACGGGTTGTGGTGTGGGAATGCTTGCATTTGCATCCCCCATTTGCGACCATGCGATAAATCCACCTTTAATAACTATCTCCGGTTTCACCCCGAAAAAAGCCGGACGCCACAAACATAAATCGGCTAATTTTCCTTCTTCCACCGAACCCACATGCTCGGAAATGCCATGGGCGATCGCCGGATTAATCGTATACTTAGCTACATATCTTTTAGCCCGAAAATTATCTGCTCTTTGTTCTTCTCCTTGAGGAATTTTAGATAAATTACCCCTCTGAACTTTCATTTTATGGGCTGTCTGCCAAGTACGAATTATTACTTCACCAACCCTTCCCATCGCCTGAGAATCAGAAGCAATCATGCTAAAGGCTCCCAAATCATGCAAAATATCTTCCGCAGCGATGGTTTCTCGACGAATACGGGATTCAGCAAAAGCCACATCTTCTGGAATTGCAGGGTCGAGGTGATGACACACCATCAACATATCCAGATGTTCATCTAAAGTATTTAAAGTATAAGGACGGGTAGGATTAGTAGAAGATGGTAAAACATTTGCTTCCCCACAAACCTTAATGATATCTGGTGCGTGTCCGCCCCCTGCGCCTTCAGTATGATAGGTGTGAATTACCCGATTTTTGAAAGCAGCGATGGTATTTTCTACAAAACCCGCTTCGTTGAGAGTATCAGTGTGAATTGCAACTTGAACATCATATTCATCAGCGACACTCAAACAAGTATCGATCGCAGCAGGAGTAGTTCCCCAATCTTCGTGTAATTTTAAGCCCATTACCCCGGATTGCAATTGTTCTACTAATCCTTGGGGTTGACTACTGTTACCTTTACCCAAAAATCCTAAGTTAACTGGAAAAGCATCAGCAGCTTGCAGCATTCGATAAATATTATTAGAACCTGGAGTACAAGTAGTAGCATTTGTACCGGTAGCCGGACCCGTACCACCACCCAACATTGTAGTAATTCCAGATGCGATCGCAACTTCGATTTGTTGGGGACAAATAAAGTGAATGTGGGAATCAATACCACCAGCTGTAAGAATCATTCCTTCACCAGCTACAGCTTCGGTACCAGGTCCAATAATAATATCTACTTTGTCTTGAATATAAGGATTTCCAGCTTTACCAATTTTAAATATTGTCCCGTCTTTAATGCCAATATCTGCTTTAACGATACCCCACCAATCTAGGATTAAAGCATTAGTGATTACCATATCAACTGCACCATCACTGTTAGATATGGGGGATTGTCCCATTCCATCGCGGATAACTTTACCGCCACCAAATTTTACTTCTTCTCCGTATGTGGTTAAATCCCGCTCAACTTCGATAAATAATTCTGTATCAGCAAGTCGGACGCGGTCGCCGACAGTGGGACCATAGGTTTCAGCATAAGCACGCCGCGACATCCGGTAAGGCATAGACAAATACGCTCGGTAAAATCACTTTGAATATTTTTGAGCATATTCAAAGATCTAGTGAAGATTGTTTGTATAAATTTATAATTTTATATGATAAGTTTCTAACCACGATATTCAAGTTTATAAGATTTAAATCTTTATTGCTCACACTATCTAATACCAATTTCTTTTAATATTGCTACTCTTCCCTTATAGAAGGGAACAGGGAACGGTGAACAGGGAACAGATTTAAAGAGTTGCTCAGAAAATT
>NZ_JASJDK010000027.1 GCF_030065675.1 Mastigocoleus sp. MO_188.B34
ATGGTCAACGAGCGATTTCTGCTTCCTCGGACAAAACTCTCAAGCTATGGAACTTAGAAACAGGGGAAGAAATTCATACTTTTACTGGTCATAATGACTCGGTTAATGCAGTAGCAATTACACCAAATGGTCAACGAGCGATTTCTGCTTCCTCGGACAAAACTCTCAAGCTATGGAACTTAGAAACAGGGGAAGAAATTCATACTTTTACTGGTCATAGTGACTCGGTTAATACAATAACAATCTCACCAGATGGTCAAAGAGCCATTTCTGCTTCTTGCAACTGTATTTCCGACCTATGGAAACCGAACAAAACCGTCACTATCAAACTATGGAATTTAAATTTAGAAACAGGGGAAGAAATCTACACTTCTACTGTTCATGGTTCCGGGGTAAAGTCAGTAGCAATCACACCAGATGGTCGCCGGGTTATTTATGGTTATTGCGATAAAACTCTCAAACTATGGAACTTAGAAATAGCCGAACTACTACATACTTTTATTGGTCATAGTTCCTTAGTTAATTCAGTAGCAATTGCACCAGATGGTCAACGAGCGATTTCTGCTTCCTCGGACAAAACTCTCAAGCTATGGAACTTAGAAACAGGGGGAAAAATTCATACTCTTATTGGTCATAATGACTCAGTTAATGCAGTAGCAATTGCACCAGATGGTCAACGAGCGATTTCTGCTTCCTCGGACAAAACTCTCAAGATATGGAACTTAGAAACAGGGAAAGAAATCTATACCTTTATAAGTCATAGTGACTCGGTTAATGCATTGACAATCTCACCGGATGGTCAACGAGCAATTTCTGCTTCTTGTAACTGTATTTCTGACCTATGGAAACCGAACAAAACTGTCACTGTCAAACAATGGAATTTCAATTTAGAAATAGGTGAAGAAACCCGCACTTTTACTGTTCGCGGTTCCGGGGTAAAGTCATTAGCTGTCACACCAGATGGTCAACGGGTTATTTATGGCTGTTGTGACAAAACTCTCAAACTATGGAACTTAGAAACAGGAGAAGAAATCCATACTTTTACTGGTCATAGTTCCTTGGTTAACTCAGTAGCAATCACACAAGATGGTAAAAGAGCAATTTCTGCTTCCGATGACAAAACTCTCAAACTATGGAACTTAGAAACAGGGGAAGAAATCCATACTTTTACTGATCATAGTGAATCGGTTAATGCAGTAACAATCTCACCAAACAATCGACGAGCGATTTCTGCTTCCTCGGACAAAACTCTCAAGCTGTGGAACTTAGAAACATGGGAAGAAATCTATACTTTTACTGGTCATAGTGACTCGGTTAATGCAGTAGCATACACACCAGATAGTCAACGAGCAATTTCTGCTTCCTCGGACAAAACTCTCAAGCTATGGAACTTAGAAACAGGGGAGGTAATTGCGACTTTTAGTGGTGATAGTAGCATGTATTGCTGTGCTATTTCACCAGATGCTTTAACAGTTGTGGCGGGAGAAGCATCTGGACGGTTACATTTTTTTCGTTTAGAAGGAGTGACAGATAATATTTAATAACTATGAATTCTCAACAGCTAATCATTAAAATCAATAACAGAATAATACCAAGGAAATTTCAACAAACTCTCCAAGAAAAAATCTTTGATTTCGTAGGTAGAGAATTTCTCTTCACCGCAATCAACGACTTTCTCAACCGTTACGACAGGGGTTATTTTACAATTGTTGGCGTACCGGGTAGCGGTAAAAGTGCAATTCTCGCCAAATATGTGAGAGAAAATTCCCATGTTTTTTACTATAACCCTCAAATTAAAGGTAAAAATCGAGCTGAAGAATTCCTAAAAACCATTATCACTGAGATAGAAGCTGCAAATGGAACTTCTTTGCAACTTATTCTCCAATATATTAGCGACCAATTAGCACCCAACCAAAGATTTATCATTGTAATTGATAGCTTAGATGCAATAGACTACGGCAGACAGTCTATTGGTTCAAATTTATTTTATCTTCCCAGATATATGCCAAAAGGGATATATTTTCTCCTCGCTCGTCGTCCTTTTTTTAGAGAAAAATCTGGTTTATTAATAGAAGCACCTTCTCAATTGTTCAATTTAAAGGATTATCCTGAAGACAATCACCAAGATATACAAGCTTATATTCAAAAATATATTCAACAACACATACAAAAAGCTTTACATTCATCCACTGCTAGCAAAGAAATGTTTGAAGTAACCCAACAAGAATTTACTCAACAGTTAACAAATAAAAGTGACAACAACTTCATGTATGTCAGACAAATTTTAACTGCGCTAGAGACAGGTTTCTATCCAGAAAATTCTTCTCTTGCAGAGATTTTAGATAGAACATCTTTTCCTCCTGCTTTAGAAACATATTACCAACAGCATTTACAGAAAATGTTTCCAGCAGAAGAAGCAGATCCAATTGCTCAAGCCGTTTTGAATACACTAGTACAAAATTCATTAGTGCAAGACCAATCACCACTATCACAACGCAGGGGACAAACAGTAGAAGAAATTTCCCAAATAATTGATGCTGATGAATATGATGTTGAAGAAGTCTTAGAAAACTGGATTGAGTTTCTTACTGTGCATCAAATTGATGGAGATAACAAGTATGGTTTATATCATAGTAATTTTGGTAAATGGCTTAGTGCACATCCGCAATCAAAATATTCGTAGAGATATTGCAGCCTGCGGCGTCCGCGTTAGCCTCTGTAACGTCTCTACCAACTGATTTAAGTAGGTTAGTAAGAAAAATCATAACTTGTTTGTAATAGCGCTTTAGCGCTAAAGCGCTACTACGAGCCAAATACGAGTATTTTATATTTAGTCTCACCGTTAACCCACGGCTTGGTGCTGGTTCGCTAAGCTTAAAAGTAAAAATTTGTGGTTCTCCACCTTCAGCAACAACAGTTCGATCTACACTGAAGGAAACAACGGGTAAATTTGTCATAACAAACTAAGACTATTTATTATTTTCAGGATTGTATTTTCAGGGTTGTATTTTCAGGGTTAATTGTATAACCCATCCCCTGCCAAAATATATAAACTGCTATAAGCTATACATTTGCTTTATAAAAAATTTAAAATCAGTCATTATTTCCATGCGAATTTCTATAATTGGTGGTGTTGGTTCGGGGAAAACAACTTTAGCGAAACAAATTTCCCAAAGTCTAACAATTCCACACATAGAATTAGACTATTTGTACTGGGAATCCAATTGGGTAAGAGTACCAAAAGAAATTTTTCGTGAACGCGTTGCAGATTCCTTAACAGAAGAAAGCTGGGTTGTTGATGGTCAATACAGTAAAGTGAGAGATATTATTTGGAGTCGGGCTGATACTGTAGTGTGGTTAGACTATTCTTTGGTAACAGTTATGAGTCGAATTACCAAAAGATCCCTGAATCGAATAATTACCAAACAAGAAGTCTGCAATGGTAACTATGAAACTTGGAGAAAATTGTTCAGCAATAAGTCAATTATTTTACACTCTTTTAAGAGTTATCACAAACGGCGTAAAAAGTATCCAATTTTATTTAAAAAACCTGAAAACAGTCATTTAAATATAGTTCATCTGCAATCGCCAAAGGCTACACAAGATTGGTTGCTAAATTTAACGTAAGTTACTTAAATTAATAACAAAAGTCAATGTTTATACTTTTTTTTTGCAAGTATCTAATTTATAAGACAATACAGTTCAGTTAAGACTTTTTTTAAACAAATAACACTGTAGAGACGCGACAGAGCCTGCGGCGTCGGCGTTAGCCTCTGTCGCGTCTCTACAAAAGAAATTTAGGCTTATCTGAACCGTATTGATTTATAAGATACCTTTTTCTAGTAATTTCACGCTGGCATAAATAGAATTTAAATGTGGGGTTCGAGTATCAGTCAATTTTCCTAATTCAATTACTGCTCCTAATAAAGCATCTATTTCTGTTGGACGACCCGCTTCTATATCTTGAAGCATAGATGTTTTATGAGCGCCGACTGATGATGCTCCTTCAATCCTTTGTTCTAGGGAAATACTAAATTTTACTCCCAATTTTTCGGCGATCACCTGCCCTTCAAGCATCATATTCCGGGCTAGTTCTCTGGTCAATGAGTATTTACAAATATCTTCTAAAGTTGCTCGTGTAATTGCACTGATGGGATTAAAAGCTAAATTTCCCCAAAGTTTAAGCCATAACTCATTACGGATTTGGTTGCGGACTGGCGCTTTCAGACCCGCTTGACGTAGAACTTGAACTAATTTTTTGATGCGATCGCTTTTGCTCCCATCCAGTTCACCGAGGGTAAAGCGATCGCCTTCAATATGTTTCACTACTCCAGGAGCAATTAATTCTGTTGCGGGGTAAACTATGCAACCGATGACTCGCTCGATGGGAATATTTGCTTCTACGACCCCATCGGGATCTACAGTAAGAATTTTGCGGTCTTCATATTGGGTACCACTGTTACGAAAATACCACCAGGGAATACCATTTTGTGCAGTAACGACCATTGTTTCTGAGCCATATAAAGCCGGTAGAGAAGGTGCTAATTTAGGTACGCTTTGGGCTTTGACAGTGACAAAAATTGCATCCTGTGGTCCAACGGTATCAACATCAGCAGTTGCAATAAAATTATCAGTGGTTTCTCGTACACCATTTTCTTCTAGTTGTAATCCTTGGGTTTGTAGAGCTTTGAGTTGTTTTCCCCGAGCGATGAAAGTAACTTTTACCTCTGAGGGTGGTAATTTAGCTAATTTTGCTCCTAAATAACTACCAATTGCACCAGCACCAAAAATGCAAATCTTCATGCGATCGCTCCTCATAATTACATAAATAGCTGATTTGGATCCCCTTAAACCCCTTGGAAAAATTTGCTGGTTACAAATTTATTGAATTTGGATACCCCTAACCCCCTTGGAAAGGGGAAAAGTTACTACTAGTTACAAATTTATTGAATTTGGATCCCCCTAACCCCCTTGGAAAGGGGGAAAAGTTCAAGCTATAAAAAATATTAATTTTGAATTATGTCCTACGGACACGCTATGCTAATGGCTTTTTACTTTTTACTTTTTACTTTTCTGCAGTAATTTTGAGTAATTCCGCCATTTTCAGTCGCTGAGGTTTTCCTGTCGCACCTCGGGGTAAGCTTTCTAAAAAGTGAAACTTACGGGGAACTTTAAAATCTGCAAGATATTGCAAGCAATATTGTCTTAATTCTTGTTCATCAATATTTTCTTTTAAAACAACTGCTGCGTGAACATCTTCACCCAGGGTTTTATGGGGTGCTGCAAAACTGAGAACTTCCTCCACTGCGGGATGACGCAAAATTACATTATCTACTTCTAAAGGAGAAATCTTTTCCCCACCACGATTAATTAATTCTTTTAAACGTCCCGTCAGGGATAAATAACCCGACTCGTCAATTACCCCTTGATCCCCGGTGCGAAACCAACCATTAGTAAAAGCTTTGGTGTTAGCTTCGGGATTATTTTCGTAACCATCAACTACATTGGGAGCTTTCACCACTACTTCCCCCAACTCACCCTGAGGAAGAAGATTTCCGGCTTCATCCATAATATTGATTTCGACTCCAAAGCCATAACCAACAGTTCCAGGTTTATGTTCTGCGGGGGGTAAAGGATTAGAAGTCATTTGATGTGATGCTTCAGTCATGCTGTATGCTTCGAGCACCGGAGCGTTGAAAGTTGTTTCTAGTTGTTCCAAGACTACAGTAGGTAAAGAAGAACTACTGGAGCGCAGAAATCTCAACTTACTTTTGGCGATCGCTTCTGGATTGCGACTGGCTCTAGCTAGTAACATTTGATGCATTGTAGGTACTGCCGAGTACCATGTTGGTTGAAATTCTGCAAACCATTTCCAAAATTCTAAAGCGTTGAAACCACCAACCGGAACGATAACAGTTCCCCCGGAAGATAGGGTTGAAAGCATGGAAGCAACTAAACCGTGGACATGAAATAAAGGCATTACGCATAATGCCCGGTCTTCTGCTGTTAAATTATAAGTACCGATGATATTTCCTGCAGAAGCGGCTAAATTTCGATGTTTGATGGGAACTCGCTTCGGTCTGCTAGTTGTACCGCTGGTGTGTAAAATCATCGCGATATCTTCTGGTTGGGCTAACTCAGTCGATCGCTCATCTCGTTTTGTAACACCTTGCAGATGAAAAGATAATCCTTCAGGTTGCAACTTTGCTTGAATTAGCAAGATATTATCTGTGAGAGCTGCTTTCGCTGCAGGGATACCCTCATCTAAAATAATTAATGCACTAGCATTGAGATCCTCATAATAAAAAGCAAACTCAGCCTGAGAATATTTGGGATTGAGAGGAGCAGCAGTACCGCACATAGCTGCAGCTAAAAAAGTTACAACCATCTCAGGTCCATTAGTCATCGCAATTGCAATGCGATCGCCCCGACCAATTCCAAATTTATTGAGTTGGGCTGCAAGATCGATGATTTGCTGTTTTAATTGTTTATAGCTCAAGGTTGATCGTTCTGGAGCAATTAAAGCAGGATGTTCGTCATCTCCGATTAAGAGATCCAATAAAGTTTTATTCTTGCGATCGTTTGAAACCATTATTTGTTCTAAAAAGACGTATAAATCAAAAATAAAATTATCGTAGGGTGTGTTAGGCGGCGCGTAAGAGGATATTTAGGAAGTATGGTTTATTACCCAAAATCATTATTGATATCCCCCCCTAGGGCGTGTTTTCAAACTATAACCACAATAAAATTAGTGCGATGCCTACGACTATTCCCTGCGGGCTTATAGACAAAGCAGAAACATTCAGGTCTTTCTGTTGCTAGCGGTGTGAATGATTAGTATTGAACCCAATAGTAATTATTTATTTGCATATTTTTTAGAGTGTTTTTCTAAATAATCTACCAATTCTTTCCCTGCTGAGTTTATATGTCGCTTCAATAATTTCACAGCAGTAGAAGTATCTTTATTTCGACAAGCATCTAAAAGTAAGTAGTGCTCTTTCTGCGAACGCTCTAAGTAATTCATCCTTGTCATTTGTAAACGTACATATCGTTCTGTACTAATGTGTAAATTATTAATCATATTTAATAATCTACTTCGTTTTCCTGGGGCATATAAAGTGGAGTGAAATTCCCAATTTAATTTTCCTAGCATTGCAATATCAGTTTCTTTTACTGTTGAATCCAAAATGGATTGAGCTTTTTCTATATCGACTTCTTCTAAGTTAGGTATTGCAAATTTAATCGCCATACTTTCCAAGACAATGCGAATTTCGCAAATTTCTTGAGCTTCACTCGGAGATAAACCAGAAACTACAGCACCTCTGTTGTTATAAAACTTTACTAAACCTTCTGCTTCCAATTGACGTAGTGCTTCTCTAACAGGTATGCGACTAACTCCAAATTGTTTTGCTATTTCATCTTGCCTGAGAGATTGTTCTTCTGTAAATATGCCTTGAATAATCGCTTCTCGTAAAGCATCAGCAATCAGTTCGGGGGTACTGCGTTGCTTTTGTTGTACATTTGCTGCAAGTTCGCTTAAATTCATCTCAAGATTTTGTATACTATTTTTAGTATATTGTATACAATATACAGTAATCTGAATACAATAATCTGATTCGCAACTGCTTGTTTATTTTGGGTGTTGAATCTTTGTTTGGAAAGATCTAAAAATTATGAACGCTAAACCAGAACAAGACCGAGTAATTATTTTTGATACCACTTTGCGGGATGGCGAACAATCCCCCGGTGCTACTCTCAATCCGGAAGAGAAGCTGATTATTGCTCGTCAACTCGGAGTATTAGGTGTAGACGTCATTGAAGCTGGATTTGCTGTTTCTAGCCGTGGCGACTTTGAAGCAGTACAAAATATTGCTAGAGAAGTGGGTCTTCTTAACGGTCCAATAATTTGTAGCTTAGCAAGGGCGGTTCGCAAAGATATTGAAGCTGCAGCAGAAGCTTTAAAGCCAGCAGCACGGGGTAGGATTCATACTTTTATTTCTACGTCCGATATTCACCTCACGTATCAGTTGAAAAAAACTCGTAGTGAAGTTCTAGCGATCGCTGAAGAAATGGTTGCTTATGCAAAATCTTTTATGGAAGACGTAGAGTTTTCCCCAATGGATGCGACTCGTTCCGATCCAGAGTTCCTCTACCAAGTTTTGGAACGCGCGATCGCAGCAGGTGCAACCACCATTAACATTCCCGATACTGTAGGTTACTTAACGCCAAAAGAGATCGAAAAATTGCTCCAAGGTATCAAGCAAAATGTTCCCAACATCAACCAAGCAATTCTCTCCATTCACACCCAAAACGACCTCGGTTTAGCTACAGCAAATACTCTGACTGCGATTGAGAATGGAGTTCGTCAAGTAGAATGTACCATTAACGGGATCGGGGAACGTGCTGGTAACACCGCACTTGAAGAAATCGTTATGGCTTTAGATGTGCGTCAGTTTTACTTTAATACTTATTTTGGGCGATCGTCTGACTCACAAATACCCCTAACAAATATTAAAACTACGGAAATCTACAAAACTTCCCGTTTAGTTTCCAACTACACTGGAATGCTAGTACAACCCAACAAAGCAATAGTTGGTGCAAATGCTTTTGCTCATGAATCTGGGATTCATCAAGATGGAGTTATCAAACACCGTCAAACCTATGAAATCATGGAAGCTGCATCGGTTGGTTTGAAAGAAAATAGTATTGTTTTAGGTAAACATTCTGGACGCAATGCTTTTCGAGTTCGTCTTCGGGAACTAGGATTTGAATTGAATGAAGCTGATTTAAATAAAGCTTTTATTCGCTTTAAAGAAGTTGCTGACAAGAAAAAAGAAGTTTCTGACTGGGACATTGAAGTTATTGTCCGAGATGAGACTCAGATTACCCTAGAAAAAGGCTTTCAAATTGAACATATTCAAGTATCTTGCGGTAGTTGTGCTTGTCCCACTGCAACCGTGACTATTGTTACTCCAGAAGGTAAAATCTTAACTGATGCTGTTGTTGGTGCTGGACCAGTGGATGCAGTGTATAAAGTAATTAATCGATTAATAAAAATTCCCAATCAACTCATTGAATTTGCCGTACAATCAGTAACAGAGGGAATTGATGCCTTAGGTACAGTTACTGTGCGACTGCGTTACCAAGAGCGAATATTTTCCGGACAAGCATCGGATACGGATATAGTTGTTGCTGCAGCATTTGCTCATATTCAAGCAATTAATCGACTCTATGGTTATTTGCAAAGAGTAGGGACTAAAGCAGAAGTAGAAAAAGATTTAATATTATCTAAGCATTAATCTATGAAATTCTGGTAGGGGTAATAGAAAAACTAGATACCTATGCAGAATCCAGTTAACTTTATGGAGACGTAGTATATTACGTCTCTACATTTTTTGTGCGTCAAATCTCTAATCTCTATGGATATTTGCTCTCTATATCCTTCTTTTGTAGGTATTGGACAGGGAAAACTTTTCTTAGAAATGTGATGTAAGATTTATTCGGAGAATTGTGGCAACTGTTACATGTTTTTATTTTGACTTCAAAATCAATACAATTGATAGCTTCTTCAGAACAAGCCTGGGTTGGATTAACCGTACATTTCAATCGGTAGTCGTTGGTAAAGAAAACGCAACGATTACAAGGTATTTGATGTAATCTTCGGAGATGTTTGCGTCCTTTTTCCCAGGAGAACCACACACTTGCGATCGAAAGAATTACTATAGACCAGGCAAAACAAGCACAAACAATTTTAGCTAACAGCATTAATAATCCTCAAACTCAAATAATTTCAGACTCAAATACTTTCAAACTAAAAAAAATGCCTGTAGATACACTTGCTCCATTTGGTGAACTACAGACATCAGAAGCTAAAGGACGAAATGTAGAGGTTTTGGTTTTGTTCGTTTGAGTACTGCTTATATCTTAGAGTTAGTAATTGTTAATGAGTAATAGGTAATTTGAAATCTTATGCTAAAAAACCTATTGTCAAAAGATTATTGAGAATTTACTAAAGGGTGTGTCGTGGAAAAACCAATAAGCTCAACCCAATTCCAGTTACTAATGACCAATTACTAACAACCTTATACTTACCAAAAGAACAAACTTGACATTAAAATATCAAACCCAGTCAAAAATTAATTACTGGTTTGACGGAAACGCCAATAATGCCAAACAAAACCTGCAAATGCAACTAAACTTAACAATAATTGGATACTAACCAATCCTACTCGGTTATAACCATAAAATTCTGAAGGGAAAACAATGGTATTATTACCAACAAAAGCGCTGGAGATTAAAGCCATTAGAGCTAAGCCAAGTAAGCTGTAGGACAAAATCTCATACCCATTATCAATGGGCATCAGTTTTTTGACCCAACCAAAAGGTTGTACCAGAATATGCCAAGTTCCACCAACAATTAGGATTAAACCAATCCAAATATGACCGCCGATGACATCTTCTAAATTATCAACACTCGCCATTCCCAAAGCCGTCCAAGCACCATCTTTCAATCCTAATAAATAACCGAAGATAATTTTTGGATCTAGAGTGGGGTTATCAATTAAACGCACCTGTGCAATGTTTGCATCATAGATTCCCCCAAAAAACATTGCCTTTGCAACTAAGAGCAATGCTCCAAATCCTAAAATGATTAGGTGATGACCCAAGATAAAACCTAACTTTTTCGGGTCGTACCATTCATAGTGAAATTTTGCTACTTGTCCCCCCAGACTAGATAAAATAGCCGGACCGCGAAATACATGAAATAGCCCTCCAGCTCCTAAAACTGCAGATGCAACTAAATGCAACATCCCAATTACAAAATAGGGATATGTGTCTATAATTTCACCACCACTACCAACACCCCAACCTAAAGTTGCTAAATGGGGCAGTAAAGTCATTCCCTGCTCCGACAACGGTACTCCAGGAGCAAAACGTAAGACCTCAAGTATGGTGGTTGTTCCAGCCCAAAATACAATTAACCCTGCATGAGCAATGTGAGCACCTAATAGTTGACCGGATAAATCTACTAAACGAGCATTACCAATTAACCAGGGTGAATTTGTGCCTTCAGCAAAGGTTTTTTCTGTTGAAACTGTCATAGCTTTGTAAAACTGCTCATATGTTGCAATAGAGGTGCTGCATTGCAACACCTCTGTATGTGATGATTAAGATTCGCTACCTACAGTATTTAATGCCTGCTCGACTTGCTTGAAGTCAACTCCAATAGCTCTAAGTGCGTGCCATAAATGTCCTTGGAGGAAGAAGAATGCCAAGAAGAAATGGGCATTCGCTAACCATGCTCTGGCAGTATGAGCGCCATTTGGCAACTGTACAGTGTCAGCAAAATAAGGGCAAACACCAAACTTAAGCTCTAGAACTGGACCGTAAAACTCTACAGGATAAGCAAGGGTATTGACTGCACAAAAATAAGCTGCAACAAATCCTGCTAGAGCAATTCCTCCTAAAGAGTACGAAAGAATAGCTTCACCAGAGAAAATCAACAGCTTTTTAGCCCAAGGTAATGGCTCTGTAAGAATATGCCAAGCTCCACCTCCAATTAACAACAAACCGACAAATATATGTCCCCCGACTAAGTCTTCAAGGTTGTTTACAGAGGCAAAATGAGTTTGGTAGCCATAAATCACAAATGGATTAAGGGTGGGGCTACTAACAACGCGAACTGTCTGGGAAGCTGCATCATACAATCCACCAAAGAACATTGCTTTTGCTGCTAATAGTAAAGCTCCAGCGCCTAAGAACAGCAGATGATGTCCTAAGATAAAGCCCAACTTCTTCGGATCGTTCCACTCAAAGTGAAATTTTGCAGCCCTTCCAGAAGCATCTTTCAAATTCTTTGGTCCTTTGAAGGTATGGAATAATCCACCCGCACCTAAAACTGCTGAAGATATTAAATGTACGGCTCCAATGACAAAATAGGGATAAGTATCAACTATTTTTCCTCCATCTGCCACACCAAGACCAAGTGTAGCCAAATGGGGAAGTAAAATTAATCCCTGTTCGCCCATGGCAATTTCCGGGTTGTATCGTGATATTTCAAATAATGTAAATGCCCCAGCCCAAAGCACAATTAGAGCAGCTTGTGCAACATGAGCGCCGATAAACAACCCAGAGAAATTGGCAAAACGGGCATTTCCAGCCCACCAATCATATTTGACTTGAGGTTTGTCGTAAGTTTGCATGGTCTAGCTCTTTAATAAAATCTATTGCCAATAATAATCAACTGATTGATATCAACTTGTGGTAATTTTCTGCAATTGAGGACGCCGCATCACAAGCTATAACAGCATTAGAATCTTGCTGGTCAACAAGTTAACTACCAAAAAATACCGGATTCACAGGCTATTAAGGTTAATACGGTATTTCATAAGCAACCTTGAGAGATTCTACATCGAAAATTTTATAACGCTGTTGCGCCACGCAATGCTATTGAAGTTGATAAGCAATAGCTTTTGATTTTAATCTCAGTTTATTGAGAATAATTTTAATTAGCAATAGTATTTACAAAACTTAATGAATAAAAAATTATATATACTTCAGAGTCATAAATATTTTTGCTGTGGTAAATGGTAAATGGTGTTTGGTACTAAATTTACTGTAATTTTAGTTACAAAATCCCACTAAATCCCACTAAAACCCCTTTTTTTTTATCTGAACGATGGGGATGATGAAATTAAGTATAAGGCTTAATTTTCAGAACATGATATTACAGCCAGTCCTTTGAAGGTGATCGATGAGTGGGCTTGATGGTATTACCAAGCAATTCAGACAGACACAATCCCAAATTGTCAGCTTAGATTTCGATCTTGTTGATAGTTGATTCCTCAGGATGTTGTCTTGAGGATTCAATCATCTTGATAGGTCTGGTTTTAGTGATTTAGAAGGAAAATATAATGAGCAGCACATTATCTTTTGATATTTCAAGTGTACAAGGCAATCCTGCAAATGCCAGGATAACTTTAACTGAGCTTGGAGATGGGACTATTCAAGTCGCAGTTGAGGTGATTGACGGTACCATCGCAGATTTACGAGGTTTATTTTTCAATATTTCTGATGAATCGCTAGTTAATGGTCTTTCTGTTGCTGGAGATGACGTTACTGGATCTCGGTTTAGGACTAACCGGGTAAATAGTCTCGGTCTTGATATCAATATGATTGGCACGGATACTGAGTTTGACGGTGGAGTCAAGATTGGTACCTCGGGAATTCGTAGAGATGATATTCAATCCACAACATTTATCCTTTCCCATGATTCTGTCGATCTAACCTTGGATCTATTTGAAAACCAAGATTTTGGTGTGCGTCTCACCAGTGTTAATAACAGCATAATACCCGGTAGCACTAGTCGTAGGGGTAGTAGTAAATTGGTGGGAACATCAGATTTAGCCCCTGATGCAGTACCTGATACAGTTAATACTGAAGAAGACACTCCTGTCACTATTGACGTTCTCGGGAATGACGACCAAGGAGACGGACCCGCTACAGTTTCTGTTGAACCCGGTAACGGTCCAGCTAATGGTACAGTTAGCGTCAATCCTGATGGCACCATTGACTATACTCCAGACCCTGATTTCTTTGGAGAAGATACTTTTACCTACACCATAACTGATAGTGATGGTGATACAAGTACAGCAGTAGTTACAGTTATCGTCGATCCCAACCCTGATGCAGTTAACGATTCTGTAACTACTGATGAAGATGTACCTATCAATATTGATGTACTTGCGAACGACGATATTGCAGGCGAACCGAATACAACTGTGACCGCCGTTGGTAATCCTAGCAATGGAACTGTCGTAATTAACCCTGACGGTACATTAACCTATACGCCAGATCCAAACTTTAATGGTACAGATAATTTTGAATACACCATTACTGATGATGATGGCGATACTAGCACTGCAACGGTAACAGTCACAGTAGATCCTGTTAATGACCCACCAGATGCGGTAAATAACAACTACACCACTAATGAAGATACTCCAGTTAGTGGCAATGTAATTACCGACGATACTGGAGAAGGCTTAGACTCTGACCTTGATGGTGATACCTTAACTGTTACTGGAAATAGCGACCCCAGCAATGGTTCAGTTACTGTAAACTCAGATGGTAGCTATACTTATACTCCAGATCCTAACTTCACTGGCACAGATAGCTTTACCTACACTATCTCTGATGGTAACGGTGGCACTGATACAGCAACCGTAAACATTACAGTAGATCCTGTTAATGACCCACCAGATGCGGTAAATAATAACTACACCACTAATGAAGATACTCCAGTTAGTGGCAATGTAATTACCGACGATACTGGAGAAGGCTTAGACTCTGACCTTGACGGTGATACCTTAACTGTTACTGGAAATAGCGACCCCAGCAATGGTTCAGTTACTGTAAACTCAGATGGTAGCTATACTTATACTCCAGATGCTAACTTCAATGGCACAGATAGCTTTACCTACACTATCTCTGATGGTAACGGTGGCACTGATACAGCAACTGTAAACATCACAGTAGATCCTGTTAATGATGCACCGAATGCCGTTAATGACAGCTATACTGTAGAAGCAAATGAAAATAATGGCGACGGCTTTAACTCCTCTGTTAGTGGCAATATTATCGCTAATGATACAGATTTAGATGGCGACACGTTAACGGCGACCATTAATACTAACCCCAATAATGGTTCCGTTACCTTGGATCCAAATGGTAACTTTACATATACACCAACTAATGGGTTCTCTGGCGGTACAGATAGCTTTACCTATACCATTTCTGATGGTAATGGTGGTACCGACACCGCGACGGCGAACATCAATATTGTCGATCCTGGTCGTCAAACTACTACTGCTCAAGGTACCCTTGGGTCGCAAACGCAGAAAATTGAATTGACAACTGAACAGCAAACTGCCAATAGTACAACCTTTATAGAAGGCTTTATTTCCACACCTGAATTCCAGCCACCATTCAATATTGGTATTGTGATTGATGTTTCCGGTAGTACAGGAGCTACTTTTAATGGTAGTCCTGTTGGTGATGTGAATGGGGATGGATCGTCTAACACAATTCTGGATGCTGAAATTGCATCGACTATTGCCCTGATTGAATCTATTATTGCAACTCCTGGATTAGATAATAGCAATGTTGATATTGGGCTGATTACCTTTTCAAGTAACGCTACTATGGAAGGTAGTTTTGATATTGCCGATCCGAACAATCCGAATGTCATCAATCCAACTCTGCGAAATACGTTACTGAGTCTGAGAAGTGATGGAATCACAAATTTTGATGATGCTTTAGATAAATCTGTCGACTTCTTTAGTGGAGAGCCAGATGTCGGAAATGCCACCAATCTTCTCTTTTTCTTATCAGATGGTCTCCCAAACACTGGTGGTGATGGTGATGGTGAACCTGGAACTGATACATTTGTAGGTAACAACAACCCCAATGCAATCAACTTCACCAGTGAATTAGCTGCTCTGGATAACCTTAACGTTCAGCGTAATGCAATTGGTGTAGGCTCTGGTAGCGATATTAGCCCGGGATTTGGACTTGATAAAATTGATAATACCGGTGGACCCGAACAAGTGCTAACTAGTGATGCTCTCACAGGAGCTATACTCGCCAATCCCGTCTTGGGTGAAGTTATTGACTTCAAAATTTCTGTTAATGGTGAACTCCAAGATGGCGAGCCTGGAGAACTCAATATCGGTCCGAGTGATTTAGTTTCTGGTCCTCTTGGATATTCCTTCGGTCCACTAGTAGTAGATGGTCTCGATCCTTCTCTGGGAGCAAGCAACGAAATTGTTGCAACTGCAATCCTAGACCTGGATGGTGACACAAATACTTTGACAGATCAAGTTACCTTAACAACGACGAACATCATCTCAGGTGCGTTACCGACTATATAGGTACAGTTCTAGATGTATTTAGGTATGGTGCGACAAAGCACCTACCTATTTGGGCTCATTTATGCAACAAAGCTTTTGTTGATTCTTGATTGGGGTAAATTAGCTGCTTAAAAACCTCTGTTTATAAGTGATTTTGAGCGTATAATAAAATAGCTGCCCCCATGTCATATCTAAGTAATATTTTAATTTTTAGAAGAAATTTAATGTAAATAATGACGTAAAACGGGTTACTTACAATATTTCTTTAACACTCATATGAATGTTAAATCATTTACTTCGACAGTCAAGGGTGAGGCTAGTCAATAATTAAATGATTTAAGAATATTTCAGAACATTATTTTGTTAAAATTCATAGTTCATTCAATTGCTTACCGTTTTCTAAAATTACGCGATACTCAGATTTTTCTTTCTCAGATTTCCCCAAAAAAATTTATTTAAGGGAAGTTTAATATGAAATATATTCCCATAAATTGGAAAATATCATATTTCTGGGAAATATTGGAAAATATAAATAAAATTAATTAGAAATTACATTCATAAGTATTGACAAAAGTTAGATTAATTATTTCAGGTATTTTTACTCAATAGAAAGTTTCAAATACTTCATACTCAACTACTGGTTCTACCCAATTGTATTAAGTATCTATAATATCTCCAATGAGAACCAAAAGGTGATGATAAATGAACCAGAAATATTTTATGGAGCGGTCAATAATTTTGTTAAATTGAACACAAAAAAAATTTTTTGTTGCTACTATATTTCAATAGCCTCTAAAAACCTTAAGTAAATATGTTGCAACTGTCATGGTGAAAACATCTACGATTTCTGCAAATGTTTTGGTTCCATCTAGCAGATTCGAAGAGGAACATATTTCGCTATCGGAGAACGACTTAGATAAACTCAAGCACCTGATTCAAGTGCGTTGGGAAGATATCTATAGAGATGTTTTGAATAGAACACAAAATTGAGGTGATCTACAATATTCAAAATGTTTGTAATTTGTCAATCAACGATATGGGCTAAAAAAACCCGGCTTTTAAATCAACCGGGCTCTTGGAAGAAGTTAGAGTTTTTACAGACTTATTCTACGAAGACCATATAAGTATTAATACTTGCAAAAAGGTCTTTTGATGGTAATTAAACAGCTTTCAAGCTGACAAATGTTATTTACCAACTCTCAAATGCTTGTGTTTTTCAAATACGTGTGTTTGAGAGTCTCTTCTATTGAACCCGATTTATGGAAATTTCGTACCATTTCATGGGCTGGAGTTTCTCGCTTGTCTAGTAAATCTTTGAGAGGTGCAAGCAATTCTTGATCAGGATCGTTAGCCAATGATATTTCTGCTGCTTGTAGAATTTTTCCAGCATGGATAAAAATACTTTCGTTACTAAATCCTTCTCGAGCTGAGAGTTGATGTAGTGCTGGATCGGGAATCATAGCTCTTCCGGGTAGTGACTCATCTAAAACCATACCTTTTAACAAAGCAAGTAAGGCTGCATAAATTGAAAAATTATCACAGCTATCAAAAGCTTTAAACTCTATTCGACCTATCTCCGCTGGGATCCGGGCAATTTTTGTTAATGAAGGTATGCTTTTTATTAATTCAGAATGTTTTTCGACAAACACCATAGTTGCTGGTCTTTGTCCGGTTCTCATGAATGTTCTGACTGACAAACCTTCCCACAGTTTTCCTTGGTAAAAAGGTGAAGTATAACTAAATGGAATAATATAAGGACTGTAATAAGTTAGTTTTGAACCTATATCAATTACCTGCTCCACCGGTAAATCTGCAACTGAAATGTTTAAATCTGGACCATAGGTAAGCATGGGAATGTTTGCAGTTTGTTTTTCCGGAGATGCTTTTCGCCGTTGAACTTCGTATTCATTTAGTGGTGGATTGGGTTTAAATATATCATAGTGAGGATTGAAACTGACTAAAACTGGTAAATAGCCAAATTCTAAAGATACTTCCCTGAGCAAAGAAAAACTTTCGAAAAGTTCAGTAATTGTATCTTGAATAGTTGAATTTATAGTTGTTCTAATTTCAATACCTTTCGGTACGCATTCTACAACTTCTTCTGAGTCTAAAAATCTTTCAAATCCTTCAATATACCAGCGCTTTTTTTTTATACCAGCATCTCCTACTCGTAATTCTGGATAGTCATCAGGATAGAAGGGTAATTGATCGATAATCTGACAAAAATCTTTAAATTTCGTACGGGAAAAATCAGCAAAATTTCCGGCATTGTCAAGAAAAGCAACTTCATGCTCGATGCCAAAATGAAACATAATCTATTCCTTTGTGAATCTATTTTTTTGTGTGTTTGATTTCTGGGATGTAATTTCTGAGTTAATAACTGCGATTTTAGCTATTGGGGGCGCGATCGCTGTTATTTGGGTTTTGAGGAGGCTTTTACAAGCAAATACAGCAAATACTTAATATTTGCTGTGATAAAGTTTTATGACCTCTGATGGTAGTTAGTTTGTGATTTTTGCTTGTTATTTCCTTGCGCCAAGCAAAAAATATCTGAGACTGTTTTGCAGTAGCGAATTTATCAATATTGCAACTTATTTTCTTCAATATCTGAGCTGAATTGAATGGGAAAATAATTAAATTGGCTGGTTTAATTTCCTTCATGGTTACATCTGGGAAGATTTGCACTATGTAGTGAATCTCCCTCAGATAGTTTTTAATTTCGATCATTCACCTTTTAACTGCAACAGTTCAACAATACACGGGATGATTTTAATAAAAAATATTATCAAGAATCATACTAAAAGAATTTTACAGCAAGAGTCACTGGCAAAGATAAAAAAAATTCCTTAAAAGTGAAAAAATTTTGAGAAGGATATTTAGCTAGTTCGAGAAAAACTCTTGTATTTTCGATCGCAATATTTCACTGCAATATAGAATTGAAAAATACATAACTCGAGATTGTAATCTGCTCCTGGAAAATATTTGGATATTAATTAATAAAATAGCCATAAATAACCGCGACTTAGACCCAGGGCACAGGCTACTATGGACTTGGGATAGATAGACCTAGAGGCCTGAGTTTATGACAAGTGCTGTTCAATCTCCCTACAGCAGCGAACAAATTGCAGTTTGGTTGCGCGGGCTTTTAACTATTGCTTGGGCAGATGGTAATTTTGACGCTCAAGAAAAACAGTTAATTACCGCCATCACTAAAGAAGAATTAGCTCCTGGAGTAAATATAGATTCCCTGGAGATAATAAAACCTTCTGAGTTAGCTGCTGTGTTGGGTAAAGGCACCAAAGCCGCAGAGAATTTCTTGCGAACTGCCGTAATGGTAGCAATCGCTGATGGGGTTTATTCTCCGAGCGAAGATGAACTTCTACATCAACTGTGTGAGGCGCTTGGGGAACCACAAAATCTACTTGAATCTCTTCGCCACACCTTGGAACCTTTCCATGAGGAGCAAACCTCCAGTTTTCGGGAAGTGGCGATCGCATCTCCAAAGCAACTTAATGCCCTTAAACCTCTGCGTGCTTGGCTTGATGGGCTGGAAATTCACGATCCCAGGCTTGCCCATTTTCTATGTAAGATGATTCCCCCTCAATGCCCCTTCGAACGCGATATCAAATTATTTGGGCATAAAATCGTTCACATTCCACCTTTATGCAAACTCAATCCACTCTACGAACAAATGGTAGGTTTGCGATTTCGTGCTTTGTCTTATTTAGCAGATGAGTGTAATGAAGATATTTCGGATTATATTTAGTTATTAGTTGTTGTTGGTCATTAGTTAGTACTTGCTGGTCGCCGGTTAGAAAACCAATGACTAATAACTAATGACTAATGACTGATGACAAGTAACTAATGACTAACTATGCAATTTATTGATCAAGCAGAAATTGAAGTGCAAGCCGGAAAAGGTGGTGACGGTATTGTTGCTTTTCGACGAGAAAAGTTTGTACCTGCTGGCGGACCTTCTGGGGGTAATGGAGGAAAAGGTGGTTCGGTTGTTTTTGTCGCCGATTCCAACTTACAAACCTTGCTAGATTTTAAATATAATCATCGCTTTCGGGCAGAAAATGGCGGTCGTGGGGGGCCGAAAAATCGTACTGGGGCTTCCGGTAAGGATTTGATCGTTGAAGTTCCATGTGGAACTAATGTTTATGATGCTCAAACAGGAGAACTAATTGGAGATTTAGTTCAAAATGGACAAAGTCTGGTTGTAGCCCAAGGCGGTAAAGGGGGGCTGGGAAACAAACATTTCTTGAGTAACAGTAACCGCGCGCCAGAATATTCTCTCCCAGGACTTGAGGGAGAAAATAGATTCTTACGCTTGGAACTAAAACTGTTGGCAGAAGTAGGAATTATTGGTCTGCCAAATGCCGGAAAATCTACTTTAATTTCTGCTTTATCAGCAGCACGTCCCAAAATTGCTGATTATCCATTTACTACCCTGATTCCAAATTTAGGTGTAGTACGCAAACAAACTGGTGATGGTACGGTATTTGCCGATATTCCTGGTTTGATTGAAGGTGCTTCCCAGGGGGCGGGATTGGGGCATGATTTTTTACGTCACATCGAGCGTACTCGTGTCTTATTACATTTAATTGATGGGACTAGCACCGATGTGTGTCAAGATTATCAAACGATCATGCAAGAGTTACAAGTATATGGGCGCGGTTTAGCAGAGCGTCCCCAAGTTGTAGCATTGAATAAAATTGATGCGGTGGATCGGGAATCTCAGGATTTAGGAGCGTTGAAGGTTGAACTAAATCATCTTTCCCATGCACCAGTATTTTTAGTCTCTGCTGTGACTGGTGAAGGAGTTGACGCAATGTTACAGCAAATTTGGGAAATTTTAGACCAATTGAGTGTCAGTGAGGTTAATGAAAGTGTTGCAATTTAAGGTTGTAGTTTGACGTTGTAGTTTGACGTTGTAGTTTTAATTTATAGTTTGAAGTTGTAGTTTAAATCTTCAAGGGAGCCATTTCCAAAGATTTGTCCAAAATTTGTCCCCAAAGATAACTGACAGCAAACCAGATGCTAAAGCAAACATGATAATAACAGCTAACAAACCAGTTGTTGTTGTTGGATAAGCTATTGCTCCACCGGCGATCGCTAATGTTATTCCAAAAATTGCACCACAACCAAAACGAGCTACAAATTTGCTGTAGTCTCGTTTTTGATTTGGTTGACGATCTCGATTCATTGTATAGCACTACGAATTTACGTTAGGACATGTATTAACCCTAAAAGCCATACGTGTTAGGCTTTTTAATTTTTACTTTTTACTTTTTACTTTTTAATTTTTACTTGCGCGTAGCGCTATATTTTCTGGGAAAACCTATTTTATTTTTTATCTACTTCTATAGTTCCCAGAAGTGTACCCTTAGTCCAAATTATACCGCTTTTGCAGGGGCAAATTTTTTACAAGCAGATGTAACTTTCGTGGTGAGTATTATTCTAGAACTTAATTGTTCTCAAATGGTATATTGATGTCTTTTAAAGGTAAGCGAAAGAAAACTACAAATTTGTTGATACTGGGACTAATTTGGTTAGCTGGTGCTTTTTGCGATCGCATTTGGTTTAGTTTAGATCGATCTATTCCAGCTTGGGATCAAGCAGATTATTTAACTGGTAGTTTAAATTATTGGCAAGCGTTACAGGATCCCCAATGGTTAAATGGGGAATGGTGGCAAAGTTTTTGGTTGCTATCTTCTAAAATTCCACCTTTGACTTATGTTGCAACGGCTATTCTCCAAAATATTTTTGGGACTGGGTTTGACCAAGCAACGTTAATCAATTTATTTTTCAATGCTATTTTATTAGGTTCGATTTACGGATTGGGTACAATCCTTTTTACGGAGTCAGTTGGGTTATGGGCTGCGGCTTTGTGTCAAATAATGCCTGCACTCTATCGCTATCGTCTTGAATTTTTGCTTGATTTACCGCTGACAGCGGTTGTTAGTCTTTGTTTTTTTTGTTTAACTGCTTGGCATTTGGCTACGGGTAATAATGTAGAAATTAGTAATAATTCAGACTCTATAAATTCACAGTCTGACACTTTAAAATCTAAAACTTCAAAATCTAAAACTTCAAAATCTAAGAATTTAAAATATCAAAATACAAAACATCCCACCTCACAACCTAAGACCCCAAAATCCATTATCCACAACTCCTTATTCTGGCTAGTTAGTTTTGGTTTATCATTTGGTCTAGCCTTGATGGTCAAGCAGACAGCCCTAATATTTATGTTTACACCTTTATTTTGTCTGGGTGTGGGTAGTTTGATCCGTCATCGTTGGGGAAAGTTATTACAACTAATTACTGGTTTAGGCTTATCGGCTTTGGTGTTTGCACCTTGGTATCGGACAAATTGGTTGCTAATTCTAACCTCTGGTAAACGAGCAACTGTAGATTCGGCAATTGCGGAAGGGGATGCACCTTTAAATACATTGGGAGCTTGGACTTTTTACTTACAACAATTACCTTATCAGGTGTCTTTACCATTATTATTTATACCAGTATTTGTATTGTTGTTGTATTGGGTAGTAGCAGTAAAAATTAAAAATAAAAATTTAAAACTCAAAAAACTTCATTCCGACAATTCAGAATCCAACAATTTAGATATTGAAGATTTAAATCCCAATAGGTTTAATCCCCAACTTCATCTATCAGAATTTAAGTGGTTGGCAATATTTTTACTAGGTGCTTATTTATTTTCATCTCTTAATCCCAACAAAGATGACCGTTACGTATTACCTTACTTACCGGTTTTATCAATCTTGTTAGCATATGGTTTAACCCGCATTCGCAGTGCATTGGGAAAACCAATTCGTTGGGGTACTTTGGGTTTAGCAACAATATTAATGTTATTTAACCTTTTTCCCATTGGGGGAATCCCGGGAAATTTACTCACCCAAACCCTGTCAGCAAAAGTTCAACACTATCCTTACACAGGAAAAGAATTTCCCCATCCCCAAGTTATCGAGCAAATTGTTCAAACCGAACCATATCTGCGTTCCACCTTGGGAGTATTACCTTCGACGTCAGTTGTTAATCAGCATAGTCTTAATTATTATGGTGCACTAAAGAATTTCCAAGTTTACGGAAGACAAGTAGGAACCCGGGAAAGTTTTGTCGAACGAGATGCGCGTTCTCTTTCTTGGTTTGTAACAAAAACTGGTAATCAAGGTTCGGTTCCCCAAGCTCAAAGTGCGATCGCGCAAATTGTGGAAACCGGTGGTGATTTTCAATTAAATAAAACTTGGGAATTACCGGATAACAGTACAATCAAACTTTTTCATCAAAAAACACCGCCTGTGGAAGTTCGAGTTGTTGATGATACTCCACCTTCAAGTAAAATTATTCTTACACAAATAAAAGTTCCTGCTTCAGCACCACCGGGATTACCCGTACCTGTAACTTACGAGTGGCGGGGTAGTTGGTCGGCGCTCAAAAATGGTTTAGTATTATTAAATTGGGAAAATATAACTTCAAATCTTACTCCAAAAAATTCAACTCCTGAAGATTCAACACCTAAAGATTCAACTCCTGAAGATTTAACATCCATAAATCAAAATGCAACTAACAAAAATCTCCTCAACCAAAATACTTTATGGTTGCACGATCGCGGTATTGGTATGGGTAGACTAAAATCTAATGATGTTGGGCGATCGCAATCAAAATTATTTCAAGTTACTGAAAGATTGGCAATGTTACCGCCAAAAAATGCAGTACCAGGAAACTACACTCTCAAAGCAACTTATTTGAACCGGATTTCTGGTGAAACCTATGAAATTCCAGTTCCAGAAGTAACTTTAGAAATAAACCCCGAAGCAATTGCAAGTCCCGCTCCCGAACTTGATTTACTAACTCAATTACGACAACTGGGGGCTACAATGCCGGAAGGTGTTAAAGCTTTAGAAAAAGTATTTGATGAAGTTGGACGGATTAACCAATACGATCCAATTCAAGATTATTTACTACAAGCACGACAAGTTTTAACTTATCGCTTGGAAAATACCACTCAAACTAAAACAGCACAATATCGAGATTGGGCATATACTTTAGCTTTGACTAATGTATTGCAAAGACGGGTTGATGATGCGATCGTCTCATTAGAAAAAGTAATTCAATTGGATCGGGAAAATCCCTATGCTTACGCTTATTTAGCATTTGTCCAACTATATGACTGGCGGGGTGCTGCTGCAGAAAAAAGCTTAGAACCAGCTTTAGCAAAAAATCCTGAGATTATGGAGATTAAAGCCCTTTCTGGAGTAGCAGCACTGATGCAGGGTAATGTAATTAAAGCATGGCAAATACTTTCAAATTTAGACTAACTATTGATTAATCTTCAACCTTTGCGATCGCATCAATTGGTGAAACATTACGGTGAATTTCACCACTATCAAAATCTATTTCTCTAAGTCTCAGAGCAGGAGCTATTTCTTATTTTGTTGCACCACATGGGTAAGCTCATGGGCTAGCAATTGCTTCCCTGCTTTAGATTCAGGGTCAAATTTACCCTGGTTAAAGTAGATATCTTGTCCGTGGGTAAAAGCCTGGGATTTTAACTGTTGATTCATATCCACAGCCGCTTGGTCAGTGTGAATGCGAACAGTGGTGAAGTCTTGACCCAAAGCCTTGCTCATTTCAAGTTGGGTTGCTTTTGGTAGTGGATGACCTTGACCTTTTGTACGTTGGAGTTGAGAAGTTAGCGATTTACCTGATGATTGGGACTGGGATTCAGGCTTAGTATCGACTTCTTCCTTCTTTTCCTCCTCCATCTGGAGTTCAGGCTTAGTAGCGATTTCTTCTTTCTTTTCCTCCTCCATCTGGAGTTCAGGCTTAGTAGCGACTTCTTCTTTCTTTTCCTCCTCCATTTGCAGTTCAGGCTTAGTAGCGACTTCTTCTTTCTTTTCCTCCTCCATTTGCAGTTCAGGCTTAGTAGCGACTTCTTCCTTCTTTTCCTCCTCCATCTGGAGTTCAGGCTTAGTAGCGATTTCTTCTTTCTTTTCCTCCTCCATTTGCAGTCTGAGGCTGGCTTGATCGTCCTGGCGTTGGAGCATATCCTGGCGCTGAACTCCAGGTGCTACATTATCCATGGCAGGCTGATTTACGACCTTATCGGCAACAGCGTCAGCTTCGCGCTCAAAGGCATCGCCAGGTTTACCGATGGTGAGTTTGTTCTGGATGGGGGTTTTGCTGGGTTTGAAGAAGGCGCGACTGGTGTTATCTTTGTCAAAGAAGGGTCCTTGCGCTTCTGGGGCAGAAGGGGCTTTGCGGGAGCGTTTGTATGAGTAAGGCATGATTAGGTAATTGTAAAGTTAAATTTAAAGAGGAGATGGCATTGGAATTTGCACTTAATCGAATCGAGAGGTTTTCTAGCAAATATTTATTTACTCAATCTAACCTACGGGCGATGCGCAGCGCCGAAGGTAGATATCTTTGAGATCGTACTATTCAAACAGCGCTCATATCTATTATTTCTATATTTTATGTTTCTGTTTATACTTTTAAATCTTTAAGATAGTCAAATAACCGTCTTCCCAGAGTTGAAACCAGTTAGGGGTCTGGTTTTGGATCGAGATTTTTGCTTGATTCGGTATCCATATCCACCAACTTCGAGAGAATCTCGTCGGGTGATGCGCCATCGCCAAGGTTAAGGGCCTGCCCCAAGCGTTGAATCAAAGCTTGAATCTCTGGGGGCGGATCGCCACCTCCAGGCTGACTCAAGGACTTTAACAAAGTGGGGAAGGCATCGTCGCCCAGGGAACCAATGACTTCGGAAACTGCTTGCAGGGTGTCTGGGTGTATCGAGCGGCTGGGATGGACCTGTTGAATGTCATCCATCTGCTTCTGTAATTGCTCGGCGGCTTCAGGATCGAGGAACCCAGTCTGTCCAGCGCTGCGAAGCATCTCGTCTACCATAGGCGCAACGGTGCTAATCAGGGGTTTGAGTTCTTCTGGCAACGCCTCTGTTGCAGGTTCTTCTCGGAGGTCTTCGACGCCAATCGCGCCACGTAGATCAGCACCGTCTAAGATGGCACCCTTGAGATCGGCATCGGTCAGATCAGCACCACGCAGATCGGTATCGACCAGTTCGGCGTTTCGGAGGTTTGCCCCGTTCAGGTCGGCTCCGCGAAAGTTGGCTCCTGATGCTGAGACGCTCTCGAGATTTGCGCCGCGAAAGCTGGCACGCGAGAAATCCGTATCGGTCAACACAGCCCCTAAAAAATTGGCACCATCAAACAGAACACCGCGTGCGGTGCTGTTCTCGAGACGAGTACGTAAAAAGGTTGCGTTAGTTGCGCGTGCCCGATCTAGATCACACAGCCTGAGGATAGCATCTGTGAAATCCGCTGCATCGAGGTGCGCCTCGCACAGGATGCAGGCTTTCCAACGAACCTCCTTCAAAGAGGCTTCGCGCAAATCTGCTTCTTCAAGTTCGAGGCCGTCCGCGCGTAATTCCATCAACCTTAACCCATGTAGGTTTGCCCCTTTAATTACTAGGGCACGCACAGTGCGACGGCGTTCAATGAACTCTCGAAATATGTCGTAGTAATCAAGTGTCATGGATAAACTCCAGTTGAGTCAGGACCCCGTAGAGAATCAACCAACGCAAAGTAGACGGTTTCAACAGCAGAGTCTGCGAATCGGACACCTGCCAAATTAATGTGGAGGAGATGGGCAAGAACAACGCCAGTTCCAAAAGTTAGAACGATTAGTATTGGTAGCACACTCATAGGTCTAAATCTTGCTCCTCATCTTGATTGATTACGAGCGGATACACCTTGCTGCCTTCCTCATATTCAATAATTACATCCAACCTACTAGTTTCTTCGTCTTCGTCGAATGTACTTGTATATCCCAATTCATAAAGCCTCATCAGGGGTGCCCAAGGATTTTTCAAATGCCCCATTTCTGGGTCTCTTTCCCAGAAATAGTAGGATGAGATGGTTAGAATCAAAGGCTCCTTGGCGGGCACCCCACGGAAGTTAATGCGCTTGAAAAGCATTCTCAAAAAGTTCAAGTGTCCCTTTGCCTCGTTGCCAGCTGATTGGGCATCTGAATAGGCTTCCAACAGCGAACAGCCAGACATCCTGGAGCGATACTCCAAGACGTTGCGCATAAGAGCAATATGCTGCTGGGCAAGCGCATCCGCTTCGAGCGTCATCTGTCTTGCAGAAGCCCATGGAATTTCACAAAGATACTTCTCTACTTCATTCATGTTTATCAGGCTCATCATCACACACTACACGATGCCAGCAAATGCTGAGCGAGCTGTCGAATCTCTACCTCACTCGTTCGCTTCGGGATCGACACCAGCCCTTGCACAGCCTCAGTTGGTAATTGGCCTTTAATCGCCACAACTCCCTCCTCAATCATCACTTGATACATGTTTCTGAACCGTGGGTAAGCATCTTCCATTCGTCCTCTGGTAACCGGATCCGACAAATCCCAAACGTGACCAGGCTCTATCAAACGAAGATCCACCAGAGTAAGGATCCCCCCCTCCTTCGTACGGACATTAGCCACAACCGTATCTAGTTGGTCTACTACATTCACTGTCACTCCAAGGAACCCGGCTCCACCGCCTTTCCTCAAGTATTGCAGAAAACCTCCTTCGGGTTTGTCTGGATTGTGCCTTCCTAAGGCCCTTATCTCGGGACCTAGAATTCGCTCGATCTCGACAGGATCGGTGATAACGACTTTCGGCTCAGCTTCGGCCAGTACTTGACTTGGCTCAAGAATTCGAGCCGCACTCGTATTGTGAACCCAGATGCCAGCCTGTCCTTCTTTCTCTGCGACGAAGTAGGTCGAAAGCTCTGCCACTTCTAAGTTGAACGTGTCAGTCTGTCTGTCAACTCGATCAATTTTGGAAATTGGCTTAAGAAGGCCATCGGATGTGAAGAGAAGATCGCCAGCCTCAAGAACTGCTGCAAAAACCCAGCCTTTTTCGGCAGCCCACACCAAGTGTCCTGGTGTCGTGCAAATCGTCTGTCCATCGATGGAGATTTCAAGCAGTGTGTTGGCAACATTTTGAAAAGTTTGTAGAACCTGGCGCACCGCAACCGGGCCGACCCCATAATCGTCTCGAGCAAGAACTAAATCTCCAGCTACGATCTTTTCAATGTTCTTGTAGCCACTGGAGGTGAGCACCTTTGTTCCGGCCGGAAAACATCGGCCACAGACAGCATGAGTAAGTTGCTCGGCCGACTTCTTCACGTTCGGTGCCAACGCACTTTCATCGACTTCGGCCCGAGTCCGTACACCAGGCCTCTCTTGCTCAGGTGACCTTGTACTTGGCTCGGAGCTTTCCTTAGGCCGACGCCTGTGGGGTCCGAAGTCGGGCTCATCCGCAGGTGTTCGTCGGGGGCCAACATCCGGTTCGTCGGGGTGTGAACGTGTAGTCGGTGCAGTCTCTTCAGTCGTTCGCGATCGTGGTGCCATAGACTCTTCTACACGAGAGCTTGCGGGTTCGTCAACTCGTGGCTGTCCCCCACCCCGAGGCTCCACGCTAGGCCGCGGGCCAAATGCGCGACCCCCAAGACCTTGAAGCCCCGTCTCGAGTCGCGCACCAACGCCACCAGGATCGAAGCTTCGGAAGCGTTCGGCAGCACGACCGAGCCGCGTGGTCGGCTCCGGAGCCGGTCCGGACGGACCTCCTCTGCGCGCCATCCGCGTACTAACTGCCGCCGATGCCGCCGATGAGACTGCCTTCGTAAGATCGAATTCCTTACCACTGATCTCGGCTGCAGCCAACTCGATACCAAAGCCTAGCGCTGCGCCACCGGCAATTTGAGCGACTGCGGCACGTCTGCCACCAGCTCCTCCCGCCGCTCTGGGTGTCGGAACATCCACGGCAGATGCACCCCCCCGTGCACGAGGACCTTGGGCGCGGAAGCTGACACCGGACATGGCCCCCGCCATGACGAAGCCTTCCCAATTAAATTCCTGACCAAAAGCTACGTAGCCGATGGCTTGGGTGGCGGCTTCCGCCACCAGATCGGAGGTGAGCGTAATAGCTAATTGCGTGGCAGCCCGGGCACCTGCTGCTGCTGCCCCAGCGGCAAGCGCTCCTCCAGCAAAGCCCAAACCACCGCCGATCGCTCCGCCGATCGCCCCCATGATCATGGCCTGAGCCAGGCCGGTATGCCACGCCTCACCAGAAGCCCAGTTGTTGATCAGCTGGATCAACCCGCCGCTGACGGCACCCACCAGCGCACCTACCAGAATCACTGCGAACAGGCTGGCACCCGCACCCAGCGTAACAATGCTGATGACGGTGGCCGCGATTATGACCACGATGATCAGGATGATAGCAACGACGCTCTTCCAGGCTGGCTGCTCTTTCTCCGCAGCTTTCAAGGCTTCCCGAGTGATTTGGCCGTCAAGCTCTTTGAGCTTGTCACTGAGCTGCTTATCCAACTCCTGTAGCGACTTGGCGATTGCTTCGTCAACTTTCCCTCCGATACTGGCCAGCGCTTGATCAAAGCCAGCTACGGCCTGCTCCATGCTAGCCGTTCCATCGATCATGGCCTGCTGGGCCTGTTGAACGTGGTTGTCGGTGAGCTGGGCAAAGGTATTGGAGGTTCCGGTCTTGAGCCTGCCCATCTGTTGAGTAAAGCCGCTCTCCGTCTGCGCGCTCAGTTCGTCATTCTGGGTTGTGAGGTCAGCTAGCTCTTCAACGGAGGTTGCCCCCATTTCCTCAATCCGCGTTGCAGACTGTTGGGCACCCTCCATCATCGTATCGAGCAGGGTACCCATGCCGCCGCCGAGCGATGCTTCTGTAGCGGCCAGCGATTGAGCGAGTACTACAGGATCGGGGATATCACCTTGAGCAAAACGCTCACGCAACATCGTGAGTGTCTGCTCGAGCGAGTCCATGGCTGCTGAGATGCCGTGCGCTAGACCAGCTGCGCCGGAGTGGGCAAGTTGCTCAACCGCAAGCTGTTTGAGATAACCGGTGTCATTGACCCCCTGTCGTTGGGAGTGCTCCTGCGCCGAGAGGGCCTTGAGGGTTGAAGCTTGCGCATTATCAATGGCGGCAAGGTTCTCATTACGCGCCAGCGCAATGCCATTAAGCGCCTGCATACGTCCGGACTCTAGACCCGAGACAAGCTGTTCGTGGGTGTCATCCAGGGTCTGATTAACCCGGCGCGCACCGGCGATGACGGCGCAACGGTACTGTCTGCGCAGTGCGATCAGGTCATAGCCCTTCTTGTTAGCCGTCCGCAAAAAGGTGTCCTTATAGCCTGCTGCTGTCTTGCAGGCTGTGTCCTGCTGGGCTCTGGCGCGGCGCACGGTGAGACAGCCGTCCCAGAAACCGTCATCGCTATAATCGCCCTTACAGGGCTCGTATGCATGGGCGTGCTGTTGGCCTCGTGCGATTGCTTGTCTCGCGTACTCAGGACCTTTGGCCTCATGCTGGCCACGTCCAGCCGCGAAACGAGAGTTGACGTTGTCGAGTCCGTTGGTCTCCTTTTCATCAACTTGCTCAATCGATGTTGCATGGGTTTCGTCAAGGGCAGCGATCGCCTCAAGGGTTATTGCATCGATGGTCACTGCACTGCTGGCATACTCGGTCTCAACGTGGGCACGTGCGGTAGCGGCTCCAGCCCTTGCCTGTGCCCGCGCTTGTGCAATGCGCTCCGAGATTGCCGCCTTTTCAGTTTCTATGGCGATCTGGATGCTGCTCTTTGCAGATTCTGCTGCGGTACGCAGCATCTCAGGAACCTGCTCCTGGGCGAAAGCAACTGCGGCGGTGATCTGATCGGAAGCCCGAGCCATAAAGCCCTTCGCGACTTCGACAGCTGCCTGGCGGGCCTTAAACTGTTGTAAACCCTCCGCTGCGGGGAACGTCACCCCCGATTCCAGGCTCCGCGCACGGGAGAGGACATCTCCGAACCCACCTGTAGACGCAAGATAGTCGTTGACGGTCGCATCCCGCTCACCTTCGGCGCTGTCGATCTGGCCGTCCATAGTGTTGGCTGCCGCTAAGCTCTGGTCAGTTCCCGCCGTTGCAGCTCTCGACATGGCCTGAACTTCTCTGCTGCCGGAGGGCGTGGCCCCTTCAGCAGCCGTCGCAGTGGCTGGCGTACCGCCCTCAGCACCTGCTGCCATTGCAGGCGCACCACCAGCAGCAAGCACACCACTGGCCGCCGAGTCCGCACCGATACCCTCAGGCATTCGTTCACTCCCTTCAGCTGTGGCTTGTTCCGCTGGGCACTCGTCTGCCTCGTCTGGCCATGGCTCAAACGTAACCTGCGGCTGCTCCTGCGGTGCAGACCCTCGTTCATCCGAGCTGGGTTCCTCCGCATTTTCAGGGGGAGGCGGCGAGTCAACGTTGTAGCAAGGTCCACTAATACCTCCGCCTGATGCCCCCTCTGATGCTTCTGCTGGTGTTTCAGATTCAGCCGTTGATGTTGAAGTCCCTGCTGCCGACGCTTCTGTCGATGGCGTTGCAGGTTCAGTGGTAGATGTCGGCGCTTCTGTGGATGGTGTCGCGGGTTCAGCCCCTGCTGCTGGAGTTCCCCCCGCCGATGGTGGAGCACCCTCTCCTGCTGATGTCCCACCACTTGTAGAAACGCCTTCCGGCGGTGCTTCACTTTCTCCCGCTTCGGCAGCCTCAAGCGCTGAGCCTTCCTCACCACGCTCCCTCGGTTCGGCCTCGACGGCAGCTGTCTCTGGTGCTGCTTCTCTTCCCTCTGGAGCCGATGTGGCCACCTCGATGGGAGCCGGAGGAGGCTCAAACAAGCGCGAAGCGCCCAAGGTAATCTGCTGTTGCACTGCGGGTGCAGGCGCAGCCAATGTACTATTCTCGCTACTTTTTACCCCCTCATTCGACGGTTTGTCGGGCTGAGCAACCTCATCAAGCAAGGGCTCAGCTGAGCGGCCAGCAACGACCGCATCCGCTACTTGATCGGCATTGCGCTCGTAGCGATCGCCTGGTCGCCCGACTCGGTTCGGAAGGCTTAGCCCTGCACGTTGCTGAACAGTATGAGCTGCTTCATGGGCGGCGAGATGCAAGCTGGGTGACTCGCGGAAGCCAATCCGACTACCAGCAGTAAAGGCCAACGCCCCCATGCGCCGACTTGCCCCTGCTGCATTACCGCTTACCTCGGTACGGACATCAGAGACATCGTGACGCCCAAACGCAGTTTGTATACGACTCCCATGTGGTAAAGGTTGATGGGCTCCTTTCAGCCCTCTCACTGCTTCACGGCGAATCACTCCAGGTGAGGGGCGCGTAGGTGGCGCTGGTTTGGTCTGAGTTTGCTCTTCCTCAGCACAGGCTGCACACTTGGTCTGAACTACTGGTTCAGTCTCATCAAGCTGAGTCTGAACACAAGTTGGCTCTTCATACTTAGTCTTTCTACAGTCCCAAAGCTGCACGTCTTGGTCGTCGGTTGGGGGCGCGTCGAGTTCGGCATCATTGGCTTGCTGTTGGATAGTGCGGTCGATTTCCTGAAATTTTGAGCTATCAGTTCCAGGTGTCATTTTTGCCTGTACTGCATTCTCGTCACTTTCAAATGCAGGTATTTGTTGAACATCCAGCGTTTCTGCTGCCGACTGCTCTTTTTCTTGTTCCCCTTCCTCAGCTTCGCAAGCAGCGCATTTCGCTTGAATCAAGGGTACGGTTGCAGGTTGGAAGAAAGGCTTATCCCCAGAGGCGTATTTGGGTTGAATAAAAGATGAGGTATCAGCGCCGGAGAAAAATGGCTTGTACTCAGATGATTGCTCCGAGAAAAAAGCACCTTCCTGCTCCTTATTAAAAAAGGGCTGTTGCGTATTTGTACTGTTGTGCTGCTGGCTGTGGGTGCTTTTAGTCTCGGCAGTCTTCATGGTATCAAGTCCACTCCATTTTTAATACTCATCCATTTACCGTAATCTCACCATGCTGACGCTCAGGTTGCTCAGCAAAATATTGAACGCTATGTATATTCCCTGCGGGGATATCACTTTCTATACTTAGATTAAGTATCTTGTTACATGTAAACATCAAAACATATATACATCAGAAAAAATAGCAGTTACCTGCTGTTCGGCATTAGTTTCTGGCTTAATCATTGAGACATTAGGAACAGGTAGGTTAATCTCACCGTTGTTCAGCAGTTGCTCAGGTTTATGAAGCAAGCCAACAGGTTTTTTGGTTGCGTAGCTCATTTTATTGATTAGGTCGAGGTAATCAGGTACATTTTCTAGTTTAAGGTTATGGGGTTTTTCGTGCTTATAACGCCAACGGGTTGCTCGATTTTTAAAGCGAATAACATAGGTTCGAGGTCGGATTAAGGTTTCCCCAAAACTGCTTTCCAGGAGTTTAAAGTCCGCCGGTACTAAATCATGATTGAGGACAATTTCCACAATACCAAAAGCATTACTGTTGGCTGCGGGGTCAAAAAAGATAAATTCATCTATCTGGATACCATCCAAGAACAACTGGTAACGACCGGGGATTTGTTCGGAAAAATTTAGGTTAACGGCGAACTGACTAGTCAGCGCTTGCGCTATCGCCTCACCTCCGGTATGTTTTTTAGGAACAGTAAAATCAAGGGCAAAAGTTTCTACCCCGTTGACATTAACTAAAGTAAAACGGAAGGTATCGCCGGGATTCGCACTAGCAACAGTATGGGTTCGGGAGAATCCCTGAATGGGTAGCCGATCAAGAACTGAAACATACTGGCTGTTGGGCAGAGTTTCCCAATCATTTTGATCGGGAATCACAGGTGTAGAACCCTGGTAACGTAAAGCTTCTAGGGTACTGTTGTTGTAGTTGACTAGTTGCCCTAGGTCATATTCAGTATTGGCGGTATAGTTGGGTAGAGGTTGGGTAAGAAACAAGGCATGCCCTTGATTACCCGAAAGATTGGAGAAGTAATAAATTTGATTGCGACTAGGGATTAATGGCAGATTGGTAAAATTAGCAAAGTTGCGATCGCGCACTACCAGCCAAAATGTGAGTTGATAAGGTCGATCAACTGGTATAGTAGTCTGAAAATCTTCAGTTGTTGTTTCATCTACTCGAGCAAACAGACTTCCCCCGTGGGGATGTGGACGAAACACCCAACGGAGGTTTTGCAACACCTGCAAACATTCAGGGGTAGGAACTAGCGCCAGCACATCCGAAATGTCATAACCTATCTCCGGTAACTGTGGGGGAGTGGGTTGACCCAGGTAATAATCATGCCACAGTTCTAGGGCAAGAATTTTTTTGTATAAAATTTTCATCACTACCTGCGCCTTCCACCGTTCTCATTAATATATACTTCGGTAATAACTTCGCCCTCTGCTTTTCGCTTCGGTGCTTCTAAAGCTACAAGCCGAGCGCGATAAAGAACGAAGGGCACTTGTTTGCCTCCCAGAGAACCCCAGAGGTGGTTAACTTGTTCAAAAGTGAGAGGGTAAAGATCCATTACGATCCGCACATCCTGGGAGATACTACCGATACTATCCGGGGGGGGTGTGGCTAAAAATGAAAATTCCTTGGTTCCTTGTAAAAATTCAATTACCCACGAAAGGAGCTTCAAAGACTTGTCGTAATTTTCGTAGAGAACTGAAAAAAGAATAAATAAGTTGAGGTGAACTGGAGGATTTTGGTAAACTGTACGACCATTCTCCAAGCGATAGTTAGGAGCATTTTTGAGTGTAGCCTCTTCCTGAGAATTCACCAAACTCATCACCACATGATTATTAAGTTTATTGTTCGAGCCACCCAGTTCTTCAGCCATGGAAATATTACCTAGTATGACCTTATCTTCATTTTCCTCTAGGTAGTCATTTAGGTAGTCATTCAAATTTTTCTGGATTAGTGCCAGTGCATCGTAGATCATAAGTCTAATGAAAATTAGATATTGGTCAAGCTTCTAAGAATTCGCAATGACCAGAATAAACATAGTGGGTATCTCTATCACCTAATTGTCTATCAACAAATTCAACAACAAAATGGGACTCTTCATCACCAATAAGTTTCGCAGCATAATCTCCAGGCTCCAACAAATAAAGCAGTTCTGGCTCTAAGTCTTCTGACTGTTCGCTGTTAGGTTTGGCATAAGTGGAAACATTAATGCGCAATTTGCCAGTAATGTCTTCCCGCACATCTTCGCCAACTAAACCATTAACAATTGCGAGAGCCATTTTATCCGCATTAAACTTCTGCATGTCTTCTGAGGAACTGATAAAACAGCATTCAATTAGAATTGCTGGCATGAAAGTATTTTTAATCACATAGAACCCGCTATATTTTACTCCTCTGTTGGTAAAACCTAGTTTAAGGATTTGATTTAGGACTGATTGAGCTAATGCGCGACCTTTCCCTTCTGGTTTAAAAGCAAAAACTTCTGAACCTTTTGCCTTAGGAGAAGAAAACTTATTAAAGTGAATCGACACGAAAATATCCGCGCCGCTCACATTAGCTTTATTGACTCTTTGGCGCAAAGAATTAATTACGCTAGAGCAACGTTTAGGATTTACCGCGATCGCTCTGTGTCCACGCTGTTGTAAAAGTTTGATTACTCGATTGCCAACCTCTTTTGTTAAAATATCTTCCGAATAGTTAGCTGATACGGCTCCCGTATCCGGTGGACAATTATGTCCAATATCGATCGCAAACATCATAATTCTTACTCATCAAATAAAAGTAATTATCTTTATCTTTGTTTTGTTAGTATTCAGTTTTATCCACACGCTTAATACTGCTGGTCATTCAGGGATAACACCCCCCAATTCGACTAAAAATTAACCTTTTAGTGTGCGCGCAAGCAACTTATTTAATCATCTCCCAAAAAACCCACAACATTCTTGGGATGAGGGGTCAAATCTACAATTCGTCAGCACTATCCGATAGAGGAATGGGGAATTCCACTAATTGATATTAAATAGACTGAAGTTTTTATTTCTTGTACCCAATTGAGAAAAAGTAAATTTATTTATAGTTCAGATTCTTGTTCCAGAACTGTGAGCAGCTGTTCTTCTATTGGAGTCAGATAGGGACGCCTAATCTTTCCCAAATGCTCCAAAAGAACATAAGCGACTTTTTCCAAAGATTCACTATTTACCAACATAGTTAAACGGTTAACTAGTTGTTGCATCTGTCTACATTCATCTAGGCTATAGTTTAAAGATTGTAAATAGTCGAATTCAATAAACTCCACTATTCCATCCCAAAATTGCAAATGGCAACTATCTTCTTGAACTGCACTCACAATTCCCCAACACTTATTTTTCCCTCTTAGTTTGGGTTCATCCCTAGCGAGAATAAGACAAACCTCACCCACATAATGAGGTTGCTTAAGGTCTGTAGCTTTAGTCAATTGCTTAACCACTTTTGTTACAATTCGATTTGAAGGAACTTTGCCTCCTGCATAACCTACAGCTTGTTGCCAAGCTGTTCTCTGTAACTTGGGCTCTAGAGATGTCAGAGGTCGACACTGAGATTCTCTGGTAGGTAATATGTGCACAAATTGTGCACATTCAGCAACAGAAAGGTTGTCTACCACTAAGGCAGCACTAATCAAATTGTACAGATGTCGGCGATGAAAACAGAAACGTTCAAAACAATAGTCCTCAAATCTAGAATGGGTTGAACGATATAGTCTTTGGTCTCGTAATTTTTGTAATGCTTTTCCTGCTAAATAGAAGGATTGCTCTACCTGTTTTTCTAGCTGTTCTCGAGCATTTTGTTCTTTTGGTGTTAGTTCATCAGTGTTGTCAACATCTTCTACCCTTAAAGTTTGAACTAATGCAGAGTTTGCTTTTTGTCCAGCTAAAGCTATAGTAACTACTCCACGGGAATGATGTTCTTGAGCAAGCTGCACTTTTATTCACTCCAAATTTTAGGTTAATATCAAAACTTACCTGCGCTCTATATCAGAAGAAATTAATCTTAGATTTTTCCTTTGAATATAATTTTCACTAATTCAGAGCAGTTTTGATTTTAAGGAATTAAGTTGAGAATTTTGTGAGGACAGCACAGATTTTTCACCAAACTTTTCTAGTTTAAAAAAAGATTATTTTATGTTTTCAGCTAGAATTTTCAGCGCCAAGTTATAACAATTAAAAGTAGTCTTATCTCCTTGGAAATATGCTCTAGAGTTATCCTCAATCCATTTTTTAGACCCAATCTCACTTGTTCTTACTCAGAGCTACTTGATGATTCTGCAGCAGAGTTAGAAGTAGTGGGAGTCGTATTAGTGGTGTCTTCTGCCTTTGTTGTAGATGATTTTGCTGTGGGATCTTCAAAATTGACTTCCCATCCCAAATATTTTTTAATCAGGGAAGCAGCCCATTGGTATAAACGATTTAGAGGTCGCCCCAGGGCTTCAAACACTGCATACACAATTTCGTTGAAAGTAGGTTGATTAGACTCAAGCCACTTGCGAAAATATTGTCCACTTTTAAAAGCTATACCCCACACCCAGATAATTAAAGCAATCGACAAACGAAATAAAAAGATGATAATAGCGATGACTTGCACAATCAAATTCCAAGTCTTCCCAGCAGCTTTTTGGTAGACAGTGATAGTATCCTCTTCTGAGATAGTATTACATAATGTTTCTATAGCACCTTCAACGGGTTTGCACGGTATAGTTTGATCACCTGTATAGAGAAGTGCTCCCTTAGAAGAAGATTCTTGACTTTGCTTAACAATAGTATTTTGTCCCATAAATTTTCTCAATCTTTTGATTTGATGCCACTACATTCAATTCACACCTTGATTGTGAATAGCATTTTATACAAATTGTCGGAGGGGAGAAAACCAATCATATCTAGTTTTGTAAGCCCTACAGTATGGATATAGTTTTCTTGAAAGAAAGTCTCTACTAGCTTTAAGGCCAAATAATGCTTATTATTACATCATCAATCTAAATTTATTACGGAATAACAAGATTAGAACTAAAATTGATACATTAGTTAAAAACTAGATATTATTAGCAAAGGCTTATCTAAGAAAATTGTGATCTCTGAAACATTATTAGAACAACCATCACTAAATCAGCAAAACAACTAATTTCACTATCAACTTATATAGCTTTTATAAAATATTCAAGGTAAATCTCATGTTCCTTTTTTTGCCTGTTTTATACCCCGACAAAATGTTAGATTAATCTTGTCTAGGTTTAATTTGCTCAGGTGTTGGTAAAAGCAAATCTACTTTGAATGGTTAGAGTAGGTTTCCCCATACCCTAATTGTTGATATCTAAACATTCGCCTTTACCCGCGTATAAATCAAAATAATAGTCGACCTAGCTATCAACGGTTAAAAACTATTAGTTTAAAAACTATTAGTTTAAAAGCTATTAGGTTAAAAGCTAAAAGTGCCGTCAAGTGCGATGAGTCGAGACCTCGAAACCGTGTGTAGTGCATACAATAATGCGTTTGCCAGATATTCAGACCTTAGAAATAGCTCTCAAATACCTAGCTGAGGTAATTGAGTGGCGCATGACCTCTGACTTCAAGGATCATGGACAAGCAAGGGAAGCAATGCCTAAACCACCAGATAAATGGTTGACAGCAGATGCTCCCTTGGTTTGGTTTATTCGTAAGCATCGATTGGATGCGATCGCACAACTAACTTTGATTATTGCCCTAGCCCCGCATCTACAACCTGATTTTTTCGAGCGAATGATCGTCAGCCAGGTACCGCAATCGGGTGATTATCCTCAAATTGGTGGTTGGCGCGGTAAGTCCCATCGTGGTTTTCTGCCAACAGGTGAAACTGTGCTGTTCATTCTCGGAGCCAGACATTTTGCCGATCGCCTACGTCTGCAACAAGTTTTCAGTGAGGAACATCCATTTGCTCGCGATCGCGTACTGTATCTCGAACCACCAGCGGATGGCGAACCCCTGATGAGTGGAAAGCTTATCTTGACTCAGGATTATATCGACCTTTTTACCCAGGGACACTTTTCCCGCCCCCATTTCAGCATGAGTTTTCCTGCTCAGCGTATCACCACCGAAATGGAGTGGGAGGATTTAGTTCTTAATGCCCAGACTTTACAACAAATTCGAGAATTGGAAGGCTGGATTACCCACGGTGTAACCATTCTCTATGAATGGGGTATGAGAAAGAAGCTTAAGCTAGGCTACCGTGTCCTTTTTTATGGTCCTCCTGGTACGGGTAAGACCCTGACAGCTAGCCTCCTAGGCAAGTATACAAGTAAAGATGTTTACAAAGTAGACCTGTCTATGGTAGTTTCAAAATATATAGGTGAAACAGAAAAAAACCTAGCCAATCTTTTCGCACGAGCAGAAAGCAAAAGTTGGATTCTTTTTTTCGATGAGGCTGATGCTCTCTTTGGCAAACGCACTAATGTACGTGATGCCCACGATAAGTATGCCAACCAAGAAGTAAGTTATCTACTGCAGCGTATAGAAAACTACGACGGACTGGTCATTCTCTCATCTAATTTCAAGAGCAATATCGACGAAGCGTTCCTCCGAAGATTTCAATTACTCATACAATTTCCTATACCCAACCCTAAAGAGAGGTTGCAACTGTGGGAGATGGCTTTCCCATCCCAAGTAACTTTCGCTGAAGATGTAGACCTAAGTCAGCTTTCGACAAACTATGAATTAACTGGTTCCGACATTATGAATGTGGTGCAACATTGTTGTTTGCAAGCATTACAAAATGGCGATGTAGTTATTCATCAAGAAGATATATTCAACGCTATAAAGCGGGAGTTTAGTAAAGCCGGAAAGATTATGTAGAGGAGAAAGTTAAAAATGATTAACTGGGTTTTTGTGATAACTAAATCGATTGCCTATAAAGTGAAAACACATAGAAGTAAAAGGAAATATAAATATTTATTACATTCAATAAAACAAAAACACAAATAAGTTTATTGTTTTTATTGCAGAGTCAGATTCAGATAAAATTGCTGGATTATAAATTCAGGATTTCCTAATTAATATTCAAGGAATCGAGTAAATTATTAAAAAATAAAGTTTGTTTTTTAATAATAAAATTTCAAAAAATAGGATAAAAATTTATATAATCTAGCGTGACTAATAGGTAAGAACAAACTAATAAAATAAATACCTAACCGAATCTGCATCAGTTCTTAACTGCTGAACGTTGACCTCAGAACTCATTGTGTAATATATAAAACATTCTGCTTTACGGCTGATTTATTCACCGAACTGTTATGATGCTTGAAATAATGCAATTAATACAGAAGGTTTTGCAGCCTTATATCAAAGAAATTGAAACAGCAACATAAATTAGAGTCTTGTGCTCCCAGTATGCTCTCTCTTCCAATCTTAGAGATAGAGACATCTTGATTATTTGTAACGAATAAACTATACCCATCACAACATTATGCCAAGCTCCTACAAAACTCCAGGCGTTTATATCGAGGAAATCTCCAAATTTCCCCCTTCTATTGCTGTTAATGCAATACCTGATACTAGTGATTGGGATATTTTTCCTCGTAGCCAGTATGTTTCCCAGGGAGATTGGCTGCCGCACCAGGTATTATTCTGCACGTATCCTATTGAAAGAGTCAATGCTGGCGGTCGTTTTCGTTTCACCTTGATAGATAGATTGCCAATGAACAAGAAACCTTTGCCTTTGAGGTGACAACCCCGGATAATCATACTCCTGGTGAGGCGATAGCGCAAGCGCTGACTAGTCAGTTCGCCACCAATCTCAATTTCTCTGGGCAAATCCCTGGACGCTATCGCTTAGATCTAGACGGAACCCGGGTAGATGAGTTTGTCATCTTCTACCAGCACCGGGAGTGATGCTGATTAAGCCAGAAACCGAAATTGATTCCGCAACTCAGAAACAAGCGATCGCTATTTTTTCTGATATCTATTTATAACGAATAAACCATAACCAATCACAACACTATGCCAAGTACCTACAGAACTCCAGGCGTTTATATCGAGGAAATTTCCAAGTTTCCACCTTCCGTTGCTCAGGTTGAAACTGCCATTCCTGCCTTTATTGGATATACTCAAATGGCTAAGTACGGTGTCGAAAACTTTCACGCCGATCCTGCTAATCCCATACTGCGACCAATACGGATCACTTCGTTGCTGGAATACGAATTATTTTTCGGTAAAGCCAACAGTGAAACGACTATTCAAGTTGTGATCCAGGACATTAATAAAGATGGCAAACTGGTTGAGCGGAAAGTAAATGCTCGTATTGGTACTCCCAGTCCCAATAACTTGTATTACGCGATGCAGGCTTTCTTCGATAATGGTGGCGGACCCTGCTATATTGTCTCCGTTGGTCCAATGAGCGGCACTATTGATGTTAACGCTCTGAGAAACGGTCTGGCGGAAGTTGTCAAGGAAGATGAAGTTACCCTGCTGGTTTTTCCGGAAAGTCAAAGTCTAATTGATGCAGACTACGCTAGCTTAATGACTGCTGCTTTGGATCAATGTTATGAGTTACAGGATCGGTTTACAGTCATGGATCTCAAACTTCTGACTTCACCCCAAACCATTCTGGATGCAGCAGATGCTTTTCGGGATTTAAGCCTACCTTTGGAAAAGCTGAAATACAGTGCAATTTACACCCCTAATATTGAAACCATCTTCAACTATTTCTATGACGAGGATCAAGTTAGTATCTTTCGCAGTGTAGATGGGGGTGCTGAAACAGAAGAAGGAAAGATGAATGCCTTCAATCCCGCAATAACGCCCGGTGCAGACGGTACTCAATATGCTTTAATTAAGGCGGCAATTGATCAAATGCCTCTAGTTCTACCCCCTTCGCCATTAGTGGTGGGTCAATATGCTAGTACGGATAATGCACGTGGTGTTTGGAAAGCTCCAGCTAACGTAGCCCTAGCTTCAGTGGTCAAACCTACCCTCAAAATCACAAATGACCAGCAGGATCAGCTAAATGTTCATCCAACAGGTAAGTCGATTAATGCGATTCGTGCTTTTACTGGCAAAGGAACCTTAATTTGGGGTTCCCGTACTTTGGCTGGTAATGATAACGAATGGCGGTATGTTCCAGTACGGCGATTCTTCAATATGGCAGAAGAATCGATCAAGAAAGCCACTGAAGGTTTTGTGTTTGAACCCAATGACGCTAATACCTGGGTGAAAGTCAAAGCGATGATCGACAACTTTCTCATCCTCCAATGGCGGGCTGGAGCATTAGCTGGAGCCAAGCCGGAGCAAGCTTTCTATGTCAAAGTGGGACTCAACGAAACTATGACCGCCTTGGACATTCTCGAAGGTCGCATGATTATCGAAATCGGCATGGCTGTGGTGCGTCCGGCTGAATTTATCATCCTCAAATTCTCCCATAAAATGCAGGAGAGCTAATCAGTAAGTACATTTAGGGGCTGATGTGTTGAATTAGCCCACAACCGCACTAACCAAAGATTAAAAGTCACGAATTAACTCATAGACATTTACTATGGCTAACTATCCATTACCAAAGTTTCATTTCAACGTGGAAGCGGGGGATCTCAAAGGGGGATTCTCCGAAGTTTCCGGACTGGATGTGGAAACCGAACCCATCGAATACCGCGAAGGTAATATGCCCCAATTTAGCAAGCTGAAAATGCCCGGTATGCAGAAATATAGCAACATTACGATGAAGCGGGGCACCTTCAAAAGTATTAATAATTTTTATGACTGGTGGAATAGTGCCGTAAAACAGGCTGACCACAGCGCGTATCAGCGCACTTTGATTATCACTTTGTTGAATGAAAGTAGTGAGGTGGTGGTAACCTGGACAGCGACTAATGCCTGGCCCATCAAAGTACAGGGAACCGATCTCAAAGCCGACGGTAATGAGATTGCGATCGAAACAATCGAAATTGTCCACGAAGGTCTGAAAATTGAAAATGGCTAGTTTCTACCTGGAGGTATAAAGTTAACTATGGCATATACTTACCCCCCAGTCAGTTTCTTTTTTGATGTAGTTTTTCTAGGGGAAAAACTCAACAATCAAAAGGTGGAAACCTGTTTTCAAAGCGTTACCGGTCTGAGTGTAGATATGCAGACTGAATCCCTGAAGGAGGGAGGGGAAAACCGCTTTGAACATACCTTGCCAGTTCGTACCAAATACAACCCCCTGGTACTCAAGCGAGGTTTAGTCAAAGACTCCAAGATGGTGAAGTGGTGCATGGATGCCATTCTCAACTTTGACATCCGCCCGATGAACCTGCTAGTACGCTTACTAAATCCCAACAGTCCCAAAGCACTCGTTACTTGGGAAGTGATTAATGCTTGGCCGAAGAAGTGGTCAATTTCAGATTTGAATGCCGAACAAAATTCCATCGCCATTGAATCCCTGGAATTGAACTACAGCTATTTCCAGACACAGAAATAGCTATTTCCCAAAACTAAACAGCTTATATAACAGCTTATATATATGAAGGAAACTATATGCCATTGGAAATTAGAGAACTGGTGATTAAAGCCTCTGTCAACGATGGGGAACAGGGGCAAAACACAAATCAAAGCCAGGCAGCAAATTATACAGACAATAGGGAACACGCTGATATTATTGCTGCCTGCGTAGAACAGGTATTAGCCATCCTCAAGGAACAATCGGAGCGCTAATTAATGACCAATGCCGCTAAAACAGGTGAACTCACCAAAGTTAAGCTTGAGGTATACAAAGACGATCGCTATCAAAATAAGATCGGCTATTTCGATCTACCCATCAATCCGGAGCAGTTTTCCCAACAGTTTCAAATCGAATACAACCGCAGCCAAGCTAATGGTGCCCAGCACAACGATCCAGAATATAAATATACTCGGCCCCAAGAACTTAAGCTTGATTTTATCTTCGATGGAACTGGTGTAGTCCCCGATAAGCAAAATCCGGGGAAATTTCACCGAGATGTTGTTAGCCAACTACAGGAATTTTTCCAGTTGACCTACACCATGAATCCGGAAACCCACAAGCCCAACTTTTTGCGGTTGTTGTGGGGAGATTTTTCCTTTGGCTATGGTCGTAAGAATGGCTTTAACTGCATCCTCACCAATCTCCAGGTTAATTACACCTTGTTTGCCTCGGATGGTAAGCCCTTACGAGCCAAGCTGAGTGCAACCTTTACCAGCTATACCGAACAGAAACTGAGATTGCTGGAAGAAAACAAAAAATCTCCAGATCTCACCCATCAGCGCAAGGTGAAAGCAGGTGACACTTTACCTTTGATGACCTATCGCACCTATGACGATTCATCCTATTACCTACAAATTGCCAAAGTTAACGGTTTGATTAATTTCCGCCGTTTAGCAACCAACACCGATCTGAGGTTTCCCCCACTGGAAAAAACAGAACTATGAGCGATCTAATTATTCCGGAAAATTCGCTCTATAATGTCGCTACCTTCAAGTTACTCTCTGAGGGTAAAGATATCACAAATGATTATACCGCCTTGTCTGTAACGGTTAATCGGGCAGTCAACCGCATACCCACGGCAAAAGTTGTGTTGCGGGATGGTTCTGCTGCGGAAGAAACCTTTGCAGCCAGTGAGGGAGCAGACTTAATTCCGGGTAAGGAGGTGGAAATTGCCATTGGTTATGATGGCAAGGACAAGACCATGTTTAAAGGGCTGATTGTTAAACATGCCATTAAAGTTGGTGCCAATGGGGACTCGATGCTGATCATCAATTGTAAAGGTTTGGCTACCAAGTTAACCATCGGTCGTCACAGTCGGTATTTTACCGAACAAAAAGACAGCGATGCCATTGAAGAAATTATCGGCAGTTACAGTGGTATATCTAAGGATGTGGAAAGTACTAAAGGCAAGCATCCGGAGATTGTCCAATACTACGCTACCGATTGGGACTTTATTCTCTCACGGGCTGAAATGAACGGGCAGATTGTCCTCGCGGATAACGGCAAGCTAAAGGTAAAAGCCCCTAGCACCAGTGGTAACTCCCTTATTACCCTTAACTATGGCGTTAACCTGTTGGAATTTGAAGCCGAAATGGATGCTAGATCCCAGTATAAAGCAGTGAAGGCACAGGCATGGAGCTATGCCGATCAGGCGTTAGTTGAAGTTGAAGGAACCGAGCCTACAGTCAACAAGCAGGGAAATTTGTCAGGTAAGAAATTGGCTGAGGCGATTGACCTAAGCGCCTGGGAATTACGCCACAGCGGTCGAGTACAAGAACCGCAACTAAAAGCCTGGGCTGATGCCCAACTGCTGAAAAGTCGGTTAGCCAAGATTCAAGGACGGGTAAAAACTGTTGGCTATCCCGACGCTAAACCTGACGCTTTGATCGAACTCAAAGGAGTAGGTAAACGTTTCAACGGTTTAGCATATGTCTCCAGCGTTCGGCACGAGATCAATAGTGGATCATGGTATACTCATATGCAGCTTGGACTGGCACCTCAGTGGTTTTACCAAGAAGCAGATATCGTGGAACGACCGGCATCAGGACTGCTCCCCGGTGTCAACGGCTTGCAAATTGGGGTAGTGGTGCAGTTACAAGATGACCCCAATGGGGAAGACCGCATCTTAGTCAAAGTCCCCACAATTGACTCTCAAAGCGATGGTATCTGGTCTCGGATTGCCACCTTAGACGCAGGAGATAATCGTGGTTCCTTCTTTCGTCCCGAAATTGGTGATGAAGTGGTTCTGGGCTTTCTCAATGACGACCCCCGTGACCCGATTGTTCTGGGAATGCTCAACAGTAGCGCCAAACCAGCACCCCTGAAAGCCGAAGATGACAACCACCACAAGGGCTTTTTTACGCGTTCGGAAATGAAGATCAGCTTCGATGACGATAAAAAAATTATCACTTTGGAAACACCCGGAGGTAACAAAATTATCATATCCGATGAGGATAAGGGTATTACCTTGAAAGACCAAAATGATAATAGCATGACCATGAATGATAGTGGTATCAGTATCAAAAGTCCCAAGGATATTACCGTGGAGGCCACAGGAAAGCTGACACTCACAGCAAAACAGGATACCAGTATTGAGGGGTTGAATGTGAATGCGAAAGCCAACGCTCAATTTAAAGCCGAAGGAAATGCTGGGGCTGAAGTCTCGACTAGTGCGATCGCTGTGCTGAAAGGCTCATTAGTACAGATTAATTAATATAAAAACCTGACTAAATATATAAAGGGAGAAAAACAAAGGGAGAAAACATGGGAAAACCTGCTGCTCGTCTGACAGATATGCATATTTGTCCGATGGTAACTGGAGTTGTCCCCCATGTAGGTGGACCAATAATCAGTCCAGGTGTACCAACGGTTTTAATTGCTGGAATGCCAGCAGCTGTAGTCGGCGATACCTGCACCTGTACCGGACCACCGGATACCATTATCCTGGGTTCCACAACCGTGCTCATTGGCGGAAAACCCGCCGCCAGGATTGGGGATACAACAGCTCACGGAGGTTCAATTGTGTTAGGAGCATTTAATGTGTTAATTGGAGGCTGAATCATAATTCATAATTCATAATTCATAATTCATAATTCATAATTCATAATTAAAAATTTATCCATTAGGGCGAAGCACTGGCAATGGAAAATGAGGATAAAGCTTTTTTGGGAACTGGTTGGGGATTTCCACCCACCTTTGATCGAGGTTCTAGGACTATACAGTTAGTGAGCGCGGAGGAGGATATTTGTCAAAGTTTACAAATTCTCCTATCCACCAGTTTGGGAGAACGGGTAATGCAGCCGACCTATGGTTGCAACCTCCAAGATTTTGTGTTTGAACCCCTAAGTCCGACTATCACTAGTAGTATTAAAGAACAACTGCGTACTTCTATTATCTATCACGAACCGCGCATCCTGCTCAACAGTTTAGACCTGAGTCTGGATGAGCAATTAGAAGGACGTGTAAAGCTCACCATAGATTACACAATTATTACTACTAATTCTCGCTTTAATTTGGTCTATCCCTTCTACATAGAAGAAAATACTGGTAGTTTGCTTCCGGCTATTAATACAGGAGAAATCCCCGTTAATCTGCAATTAGGGAGTGTTACCGATTTTACCAATGTTTAATTTTTTTCGCTCCAGAAACCCATGAACATCCGCCGCGAACCACCGAAAAATCCATTAATCCGCGATGGTGTGAGCCAGGGACAGCGACAACTTCCAGCCCTGTCACCCGATTTCGTCAAAATTGACGAGGGCGATTTGGCTGATTTTCTGATTTTTGCTTACAACCTGAGTCAG
>NZ_JASJDK010000142.1 GCF_030065675.1 Mastigocoleus sp. MO_188.B34
AAAATGGTAATTGGCAAGGATTTTTTCAGAGCAGCACCCCTGTGCAGATCGCCTTGATTAGTAAAACCCGTCCGGAAAAAGTCAAGAACCAGTATAGGTCGCATTTAGATAAATTTATCAAAAATCAATCTATTGTTACCCTGAAGCCCATATTGGCTAGCTGGCGTGGGATTTTGAAAAGCATCAAGGATTGGTATGAAAAGTTAGAAGCTTATACTCCCTTCAAGTCTGCAATCGCAGACTTGGTGAAGACGAATTTCAGGGAAGTGATCCAGCGAATGCAGTCTTTTGAATTAATTGCTGAAGACTCTGAAATAAGGGAATTGCCTCCCAATACCATACCAATTATTTGGCTACTTATTAGAGAAATTAATCCTTTAGCTGGTATTCTGTTTTTACGCTGGAAATTGTTAAAAAAGTTTTATAAAGATTTTGCTCAGGTATTTTTCGGTCAGCCAATTATCTGGGAATTAGAGGCTGCTGAGATACTTTTGACTGGTAAAGTCACAGAAGCAAGAGCAGAATTAGATTTTGTATTTCAAGCACTATTTAAAAATTACCGTCAAATTATCCTACTAGCTCCCAAATATCTCCGGGATAGTTTAGAAAAAAGACAGGATCATCCACCCCACCTATCTTTATATTTTGCCTTTTGGGAAGTGATGCGACCAGCGAGGGATGACCTGAATCGCATGACCCAAAGACATCTGGACTTTTTCTATCGTCAAGTGTTGCAATTGCGCGATCGCCCAGGGGAAGCTGACAGCGCTCACTTAGTATTTGAACTGGCTAAATCCCAAACAGAATATAAACTAGATTCTGAAACTCGCTTCCAAGCTGGTAAAGATGCCAGTGGTATTGAGCTATTTTACCAACTGGATCGGGAAACTGTGATCCACAAAGCCCAAATAACTAGCCTGAAAGGTTTGTTTTTGGACTTAAGGAAAATTGATGAACCGAAACAGAAAATTTCCACTGACAATGAACCGAGCAATGTCCAGGGTTTTTATATCTCACCCCAAGCAAATAGCTTTGATGGTGAAGGTGGAGATTTTCCCAAGGAGCAAATAGTTAAATCATGGTTACCTTTTGGCGATAACACACGTAAACAACATGCTCAGTTAGGATTAGTGATCGCCTCAAATATTTTTTATCTCCAAGAAGGAAACCGTACCCTAATTTTTACCTTAACTTTTGATAAAGCACCTGAAGCGGTAAAAGCCAGCGATTTAGCGAATATTTTTACCATTGAATTTAGCGGCGAAAAAGACTGGATAACAGGGAAAATTCTTGCACCAGGTGAAGAAGATAGCGAAACAAGTTTAGAAGATAAAACCCTGCAATTGTCAGTAAACCTGAGAGCGGATCAGGAACCAATTGATATTTACCATCCGGAACTACCTGGAGCAAAGCTTTCCACGGATCAACCCGTTGCAAGATTGCAATTAAAGGTTAAGGATAAAGATGATGTTGATGTGCAAATAAATGGTTTGTCTGCTTATAACTATTTTCGCAATCTTCAACTTACCGATTTAAAAATCTGCACCAAGGATATAAAAGTCCGTAACTTAGTATTGCAAAATGATTTTGGGGTGCTAGACCCTACCAAACCCTTTCAACCTTTTGGTTCCCGACCCAAAACCAAAGCCAATCTTTACATCGGTAGTCAGGAAGTATTGCAAAAGCACTTGAGTGAGCTGACTATTCATCTGGAGTTAGAAAAAGAAGAACCCAAAAACTGGTTAGATATTTACGCTGCTTATGACAGTGCTTCCGATGTTAGCAACCCTAATCAAGTCACCCTGAACTCCAACTTCAACCCAGGTCAATTAGCGTTCGCATCTCTGCGACAGAAAATTTGGAATCCAACTAGCGACAAACCAACCCGAAACATATTTAGTGGTTCAGAAATTTCCCTCACCAATGAAGAATTAGAAAACCTAAAACTCAATTCTTTTGCTCACACAGAAACTGTGGAAGCTTTCACCCCCGATAGTCAAAATGGCTTTTTACGTCTACAGCTAACTGGGAGTGATTTTCTCCACGATGAATATCCTACGGTGTTAGCACGACAAGTATTGGCTGCTGCAACCAATCAAGAGATTACCGTACCCGATCCTCTTCCTCCAGCAGAACCCACTGAACAAGTTAAAAAAAGACAAGCAGTCATTGGAGCTTATTACAAAAATAATAATGGCATCTTTAAGGTTATTTCCCCTAAATACTATGTCGAGTTTTCAGATGAAGCAATAATTCCCAAAGAGCCTTATACACCGGTAATTCAAGAAATATATCTCAAATACACAGCAGTAGCAGAGAAAAAAGATTGCAAATTATTCCATCTCCACCCATTTGAGGGTTTTGCAGAACTGGAATCTACGGAAACTATAAATTTCTTACCGCAATTTACCAACGAGGGGGAATTACTCATTGGATTGGAAAATCTCGACCCACCCACAGCGTTACCATTACTATTTCAAGTAGTAGAAGAAAGCGCTGATGGGGAATTAGAAAAAACAGAGGTAGAGTGGTACTACCTCCAGGATAATACCTGGATTTCCTTGCGCGATCGCATCGTCAGTGATAACACTAATGGGTTAATTGCTTCCGGTATTATTAATCTGCCAATACCCCAGGAAATTAGCAAGGATAAAACTACCATCCTCGACCCAAATTTTTACTGGATTAAAGCCAGTGTGAAATCCCGTAGTCCGGCTATTTGTCGAATTATTGGTGTCCATACCCAAGCCACACGGGTAACTTTTGTTGATGCAAATAACGATCCCAACCATTTAGCTACTCCCTTAGAATCAGGGACAATTGCTAAATTAGCTGTCCCCACAGCAGCGATCAAAAAAATCGAGCAACCCTATAATTCCTTTGGTGGTAAAGTTAAGGAGCAGCCGAGTCATTTTTATACCCGCATCAGCGAACACCTGCGCCATAAAGGTCGAGCCGTTACCATCTTTGATTACGAGCGACTGGTGTTGGAAAAATTTCCGGAAATTCATCAGGTACGTTGTATCAACCACGGGCAGGTGGATGCTAACAAGCAGTTTCAGGAACTAGTTCCTGGTGCTGTGACTTTGGTGGTGATACCCAAACTATCCCCCGATCGCATCTCCCAGGAATTGGAACCCAAAGTCAACATTAACCTGCGAGACAAAATTCAAGAATATTTGCTCGCCCTTAGCTCCCCTTGGGCAGATATTCAGGTTGTGAATCCGACATACGAACGTATCCAAGTGGAGTTTGCAGTCAAGTTTCAATCCCCATACGATGGCAACTTTGGCTATTATCGCCGGGAATTGCAGCAAGGAATTACCAACTTTCTCACACCTTGGACAGTGGATCCCCAGGCAGAAATTAATTTTGGAGGTACTGTTTACCGTTCTTCGATTCTCAATTTTGTCGAACAGCAATATTACGTTGACTATGTTTTGGATTTTAAGATGCACCATGAAAATCAACGGGATGTTCGGGAAGCGATCACCTCCACTGCGCGATCAATACTCACCTCGGTATCCCTTACTAGCACAAATCAAAACCACATCATTAACAAAGCACCTGAGGTTTCTGAAAATCAAAAACTCGCCTCTGGAACTCTTGGTTATGAAGCATTAGCGGACATTATTTTACAGCCAGAAGAGGGGGAATAGGAAACCAGTTTTAAAGCGTTAATTTTGGTAATTAAGAACAACAAATAATAAGCAACAACTATAAACCCAATTTTAACTATGGTAAACACATCTGTTAAATCTAAAATAACCTTGAAAAATCGCGACGAACTCAAGAGTTTATTCAAAAATAATACTCATCTGTCTGCCTCCCATTTTGCCGAGTTGATTACCTCGCAGCTCAATAAAAAAGAGGACAAATTTCATGGTATATGGAAAGCTGGACAAACCTATCAAAAAGGTGATGTGGTCTATTATCAGCGCACATTATGGGAAATGACAGATGCAAAAGACATCTGTGCTAAAGCTGGAGAAGAGCCAGATAAAAATGATAAATGGACATCCAGACTTCAGGAATTAGAGCAGAAAGTAGACACAGTAGATAAAAATTTGCAAGCTTTAAAACAGGAATTTACTGAGTATCAACAGCAGATGGAATTGCGTTGGGAAAAACTGCAACAATATCTCACATTACTAACTTTGGGAATTGCAATCGCTCTGGCGTGGTTATTTGGTGGTGCTATTTATCACCTATTTGCTACCTGAAAAAGAAAATTAGTATTTTTCCCCTTTCCTCTTAATCCATTTTTCAGAATTAATTCAACACCAAAGTAATTAATAAAACCTATTTAAAATCTATGCTGGAATATCCAAGCATCTCCAAACTTAAACCTAAATTCCCCGATTATCTTGATTTTCAAACCCTGCGGGATATCGGGATTAGTCATCTGCAAGCTCTATCTGGGAAAATTTGGACTGACTATAATCTGCACGATCCGGGTGTGACTATCCTGGAAGTGCTATGTTATGCTGTCACAGATTTGGGCTATCGCAATAACTTAGATATTAAAGATTTACTAGCACTAAATCCAGCTGATTCTCAGCAGCAAGAAAATAACTTTTTTACCCCCGATCAAATTCTCACTTGCAATCCAGTCACAGAAATGGATTTACGCAAGCGTCTGATTGATATTCCCGGTGTACGTAATGCTTGGTTGGAAAAATTTACAGAAGTAGACGCAACAGAAAAAACCCAAGAAACAACAAAAAAAATATCAACTTATCATCCAGCTATTTACGTCAATTATATAAATAGTAAGCTGCAATACAATCCACCCAATGGTTACACAGAGGAAAACGCCCCCCGTCTGCACCCGCGTGGGCTGTACACTGTTTATATTGACTTGGATCTGGAATATCGCAAAAATGCCTGTGGGCAGATTTACCGTTCCTGGTCAGAGACCCTCGACCAAGTTAAAGCAGTACTGTGTCGCTACCGCAATCTCTGCGAAGATGTTTACGATATTGTGCTGTTGGGTGAGGAAGAAATTGGACTATGTAGCGATATTGAACTGGAAGCTGAAGCTGACGCGGAAGATGTGCTGGTAGAAATTTATGTGAAGATACAGGAGTTTTTATCACCTCAGTTGCGGTTTTATACTTTGCAAGAGTTGCTGGAAAAAGGTAAAAGTATAGATGAAATCTTTGCTGGTAGACCTTCTGTTAAAGAAACTATTAAAGAAAAAAACCCAGGTCAGGACGATTCGGAAGAAGATGCGATCGCAGAACTAGGTTACGCTAGTCATGGTTTTATTGATACCGCAGAACTAGAAGACCTCACCCCACCGACGGTAATTTACACATCAGATTTATACCAAGAAATACTGAAAATACCAGGTGTAGCGGCAGTGCGGAGACTGAGTATTGTTAACTTTATCAACGGTTTAGCCCAGTCCCAAAGTCCTTGGCATTTACAATTGACCAAAGGGTATAGTCCTATTTTGGGGATTGAACACTCGAAAATCAACCTATTCAAGGGTGTACTACCCATATCACCAGAAGTGAATGAGGTTAAACGCCGTTATTATGAACAGCAGGCTGCACATATTAAGGTGTTACGCCAGGATAGCGAGCTGGATTTATCTATACCCCAGGGTAGTTATTATGACTTAGCTGACCACTATTCAATTCAGCATGATTTTCCCCTGACCTATGGTATTGGTGAAGATGGGCTACCGGCAACGGCTACAGTTATACGTAAAGCTCAAGCTCGTCAGTTAAAAGGATACCTTGTTTTTTTCGACCAATTGCTCGCCAACTATTTAGCTCAACTTACCCATATCCGCGATTTGTTTTCCTGGGAGATTGATAAATCCTGGGAACAGCGAAATGACCACATGATTCGTCCCGAAGAAAAATCACACACCTATTTTATTCAGGAACTTGATTTCCCAGATAAACTCGCTATCCTTGGGGAAGATGGGGGGTATCTCGACTCAATTGTAGAAGAACCAGAGACTTACCGCGATCGCCGTAACCGTTTCCTCGATCATTTGCTGGGACGTTTTGCTGAGTCCTTTGCTGATTATGTGGTCAAGAATTACCGGATCATTCAGGAACGTCGGGATAAAGTCAAGGATGAAATCGAGGTTATTCACGACAAAGCTCGGTTTTTACAAGATTATCCTTTCCTCAGCCGCGATCGCTTTCGTGCCTTCAATTATTGTAACTGCCAACAGGTCTGGGACACGACAAATGTGTCGGGTTTCCAAAAGCGGGTTTCACGGTTACTGGGTTTTAATGATGTGCGTCGTCGCAATCTCTGTCATTACCAGGTTGATGAGGAATCTGGTCAATTTATCTCCTTTTCTGTGAGTTGTGGTCATCAGAAGCAATCATTAATTAGCTTGCAGACATACAGCGATCAAAAAGCTGCTCAAGCAGATAGAGAAAAGTTTTTGCTGTTGGCTTTACATGAAAATTTTTACAAGCGTCTTACTTATAGTTACTTTTATCACTACGGTTTGGAAGTTGAGGTGAAACCGGACAATGAAAATGAGGAAACCATCACAGCTAGATATGAATCTTACTTCGCTTCACAAGCAGAGCGATTGGCTAAGTTAGATTTCCTAAGCAAAAACTTAGCACGTCTATTTAATTTTATCAGACGGGAAGATGATGATGTCATAACTGATGCCATTTCTACTATCTCCCAGAAAACAATTATTAAAATGAAAGATATAGGAGAGGAAAACTTATATTATTTCCAACTAAATATACCAGTCGATGCTTCGCCAACACCAGAAATAATTAAATTTGATGGAGCTCAGCGTTATTTTTCTCAAGAACTTGCTCGCAAAGCAGCGATCGCGATTCTCCAACAAATTACCAACAGACAAAATTACTACCCGATTCTATTTCGTCAAGATAATAGTGCGGAACGGGAAACAGCTACCCCTAGCAATGAAACAAAATTTACCCATTATGGCTATGCCTTAATTGATAATAAAGGTCAGGTATTAGGAGAAAGTAGCCATACTCCTACGGAGTCGTTTCACGAACGCTTCTCCACAGAACAAGCACGGGAAGCAGCACTACAAAGCTGGTTAAGTTGTCTTAAATTTAACCCAAATCAATTTAAGGATTCAGATGAGCGGTTTTTGCAGGTTGAAGAAGTGACAGGAGAAACTTCTGGTTATCGCTTCCGATTAATTGATCGGGAAGAAGTCACCCTATTACATGGTATGCAACTATTTGCAGACGAAAATACAACCCGCGACCGCTTTTATGAAGATGTGCTAGGTATTTTGTTTGAACCCGGTGCAATTGAACCTACAGCAAGTCAGTTAGGATTTGGCTTTCGAGTATTAAGTCAACCACGCAATCGCGGCAGTGCAGTTGCAACTTCCCCCCAATTATATGCCTCGGAAAGTGAACGGGATGCAGCGATCGAACACCTGTTTTTACTAGTACGCACAGCCCATCTCAATATTACTTGGACTGGATTAGAGAACTCCTCTGGCCCTACCTATATTGGTCGAATTTATGATCAAAATCGGAATATTTTACTAGAAGCAAGCCATCGTCATAATACACCGGAAGCAGCTTGGGAACAAGGTAATGTTTTAATGGAACTTGCTGGGGCAGAAGTGGAATTTCCTAAAAATGGCAAGCTAGATGCCAAAAACTTCCGGCTAATTAGCGTGGAACTGACTCTTCTACCTTTCTGGTATAAATGGTCTCGACACATACAGAATACGCATCCTGTAGATGTTGTTAAGCCTACCTTATGGTTTTTAAGCCTTACTTACTACCTTATAGTTGAAAAACCCTATGGTTGGGAATTGACAAATCGGGGAAAAGACCAAATCCTGGCGACTCAATACTACACAAGTAAAGAAGAACGAAATAAATCCATCCAAACGCTACAAAAGCTAGTCAATGATGAGGGATTTCATCTGCTGGAGCATATTCTCCTACGTCCTAGAACTACCTCAGATAATTTTTTACCCATCTGCGTTCACACGGATGATGCCACAAGTACACCGGGAGAACAAACCCAATTAACCTATCAATACCCCTATTCTTTTTGGATCACTATAATTTTACCCTACTGGCCAGAACGCTTTCGCAATATAGATTTTCGCCGATTTGTGGAACGCACCCTGCGACTGGAAGCACCAGCTCATGTTGCTTTGAAAATTGCTTGGATAAATGTAAAGCAAATGAGGGATTTTGAACTTGCTTATCGCGATTGGTTGGAGCAATTAGCTTGGGAAACTGGCAATGGTAGTACCTGCAATCTCTCAGGAAGCCTCAATCATCTCCTAGCAATTATCCCCAAACTGCGGAGTATTTATCCCCAGGGTATCTTGTACGATCCCCAAGTTGTATCTAGAGAACAGCCAATTATTCTCAACCAAAGCGCCCTCGGAACTGCAAGTGAGTAACTTATGAATACTATTACTAACCAAACCGGCTATCCTATATTTCTGCCCAATCAGGTATTGAGAAATAATGACCTGAATCAACTGGTTGAGTATCTCGATAGTCAAAATCACCTCACCCGCACCCATCTAATTGGGATGGGAATTGTTGCAGGGATGGAAGTAAGCAGTATTTACACTGAAAATAATGCAAATTTAAATACCAAATTAACTGCGAAAATATATGTATCGCCGGGATGCGGGATGACCTCAGAAGGAAATGTGATTGATTTTACTTCCAAAATCCAGCTAACCCATTACCAAATTGATGTAAAAGTATTGCCCCTGTTGTTTGCCCAGAGTGAAGATGCAGCACCAGTAAAACCTTCCGTAATATATGAGGTGATTGAGCTTTTCCAGGAAGGCGGTGATAAAAGGTTACTTCTGCACCAAAATTCCAACGATAGCCCCCGCACTGCCCAGGAATTCCAGGAATTTATTAACGATCGCGTGTTGGTGGTGGTGTGCGAAACTCTGGATGTGCAAAATGATTTTTGTTCGTTTGAATATGATGAATTAAGTAAATACCGTAATTTTAGCTGGCGTTTTTTCCTGCTTCCCCGTACTCAAAACCCAGATAATTCTCAGCAATTGAGTGCTGAAACTTTATTAAATAAAGCTTATCAGATTTCAGAACAGCCTTGGCAGGGACTGACAGTAGAAAATATTTTTAATGCTCGTAATCATTTTCTCCAGGAGTTTAACCGTACAACTCAAAAATTTGAGGATTTTGCTCCTCAGGTGCAGCGATTTGGCTATAGGGAAGGCAAAGAAGGGGTTGATTTGAGTGTAATCAACGACTATCAAGCTTTTTGGGACAACTACTACCAGATTTGTGCCAATGCGATCGCGGCAATCGGTGGGTCTTTTCCCAAATTATTTTGGCTATTTTCACCTTTTTTTAATGCTTTTCAACCAAATTCCAGTAGCGATTTTAATCAACTCCAGGACAGTCTACAAACACAACTAGAAGGTTTTCGCAGACAGGAAACCACTTCTACATCGGAACAAATCAAACCTCCCGAACCACCCTATGGTCTGCAATATTTTTATGATTATCTCAGCCAGCTAGTTGCTGCTTTCTACGAATTAGCTGAGAATGCTTTTGACTTAATGGGTGATTACCCCCCCGAAACCCAACGGTTTCCTAAATTTCTCATGTTGGGGTTAGTTCCTCCACCCTCAACATTCTCAACTGAACCGGATCGGGGATATGCACTTACTTCCCCCTATCGCAGCCATTTTACCCAACCTCCAATCTACAACAGCAATCGGGTACGTCTGCAAAAAGTTCGCTATCTGTACGAACGTCTTTTAAAATTGTCCGAGCCAGAAAGTTTTTACCTGCTACCGTTTTATAATACACCCCTAAAAACTACACCCAGTCAAGACCGATCTGTACCTCTGAGCAAACAAGCAATCCCCTACTATCTTAATTATCCCAACCTATATAAGTACTGGAACTACGACGCTTACCGCAAAGGAAGAAGCGATCGCCATCCTGCTTATTTTCGCCCAAAACAGAATTCAGCAGAAGATAATTTTCGTGACTTCCAAGATTTAAACTATCGGTTAGATGGTTATAACTTCTATCGGATTGAGGGACATATTGGTAAAGCTAACGATGATGTCCTCAAAATGATTCAGGACTACAAACAAAGGTATAATCTTGCTTTTGATGTCATTACTCTCAAGCTGGGTAATCAAGCTAGTCTCAATGACCTGAATATTTTCGGTCAATTTGATGACCTGGAAGCGGATTTTCGTCGGATGAAGCTGACTTTCCAAAAAATTTGGGCTAAATATGCAAGTGCAAAAAATGTCCTACTACACAACTTAAAGCAGTCTTTCTTTGACAAAAATACCCTAACTGGGATTGGAAATAGTCAACTATATAATCCTATTTTAGATCGTGCCCGGAAAGCAGAATCTTACGAATTTGTTGAATTTGAGAGAGGGGATACAGACCAACAATTTAAGTTATATGTGCGTGATGCGAACAATACTCGTATTGCTCGTTACGTTATCCAAACACCCGAAACACAGGGAAATAGTTTCAGTGATTTTAGCGACCTAATCATTAACTTTTCCGAACTTTCAAGTGATGCAATTGCAGAGAGAAAGCGGCAAATTATCAACGCAATCGCAGCTTGTTTTTCCTTCAATCCAGTCACTTACAGTCTAGTAATTGACCTACCAAACAATCAAGAATCGAATAATCCAGCAAAGTATCATCTCAAGTTTTCCACGGAGAATGTAGTTAACCTCCCATCTCCTCCCCAATATTCCCCCATTTTACTTTCGGAGAATCATTTTTCGATTAGCCTCGATTCAGAAGATTCACCCGTAATTGTTGACCAAGAGAAATTTCCTGACTTCGAGACACTTTACAGTTGGTTGCGAGATGTTCCTGAAGCATTAAATACCGAAGATTACCAAATCGGGAACCCAGAGATTGCTGAGGAACTGAATTATTTTGAATTTCCGGGACTAATAAACGCTTACCGACAGCGATTAGAACGATTGCTGAAGTTGCATTTGTTCCCAAAATTTGCTCAACAGCATCCCGGTATGGAACACCTTGGTGGAGTCCCTCAAGGTGGCACATTTATTTTAGTTTATATAGATGGAGAAGAAGTCGATCAACTTTTAGCTACGGACAAAGAACCTGCGATCCATAAATTACGCAGCTCACGCACCGAAGCAATTCAAAAATTAGCCGCTTTACCAAAGGATTTGTATCAAGAGAATATTAGTAACTGGAAAAAACTATTTAACGAATTGCAGAATCGGAAAGATATTGTAATTGCAGACTTTTGTCTTCCTTATCGCTGTAGTAGCGATACAACCGCAGTTAGTTATGTAGTAGCCCGATCGCGTCCAATAATTTTACTGGAAAAAACAGTTTTCTGTGAAGGTGACAATCACAAGTACGAGTTTATTCTAGAACCCGAGGGTGGTACCGTTAGGGGAGAGGGAGTTTTGTTTGAGGGTTCAAAACAACTTTTCCAACCCAGTAGCATTGACCAAGCCAGTCGGGATGAGTTAGCGAACGGGTTAGAAGTTGCAATTATCTTTACCTATGCGGTAGATGACACCTACGATACCCTGACTGTAACAATTCGTCCTCTACCAAGACCCAATTTATCAATTAGCAATGGACAAACATTCTGTCGCAGCGAAGATACAGTAGAGATTAAGCTGGCTGATGATACACCTGAGAATATAGAATTAACCCAGGTAAAAATTAACGACACACAGACGAATACTCTCAATCTCAGCCAGTATGCAGTAGGGAATACACCGGAAACAGTTAAAATTGCAGCATTAATTCGCGATCGCCAAACTCAATGCGAAAATTCATTTACCTACGATGTCATAATTAATTCCTTGCCACTAGCTGATTTATCAGTTAGCGACGGACAAAACTTCTGTCACAGTGAAAACACCCTAGAGATTAACCTGGCTGAGGGTACACCTGAGAATATAGAGTTAATTCAGGTAAAAATTAACGGTGAAGACAGAAATATTCTCAATCTCAGCCAATATGCAGCAGAAAATACACAAGAAACAGTTAAAATTACAGCATTAATTCGCGATCGCCAAACCCAATGTGAAAATACCCTTAACCGTACAGTCATAATTAACCCCCTACCCCAAGCTGAGTTATCAATTAGTGACGGACAAAACTTCTGTAACAATGCAGACCCCGTAGAGATAACCTTGGCTGATGATACATCTGAAGGAGTGGAACTAATTCAGGTAAAAATCAACGATATAGAAACAAATACTCTCAATCCCAGCCAATATGCAGCAGAGGGTATACCGGAAACAGTCACAATTACAGCACTGATTCGCAGTCAACAAACCCAATGCGAAAATACCCTTAACCGTACAGTCATAATTAACCCCCTACCACAAGCTGATTTTCAAACAGAGATTATTAGTATCAACGACAATGGATTTTCTGTGCGCGTCTTTGATATTCAACCAGCCGAGGAAACATCTTTCACCTTCGACTGGGAACATGATGGTATCCCCAATCCCAGTAATCCTGCTAACAATGAGTTTATCATCAGCTACAACTATGATTTCAACAGTTGGATCGCTGGTGCTGAGGTGTCTATTACTCTTCAAGTTAGCACCCCAGAAAGTCTTGGTGGTTGTACCAGTGAGCCAGTTACCAAACCTATTGCTATCCCCTTTGGTGGTGTGCAAGAGTTTAATCTGCTAACAATTAGCAATGATGGAAGTATAGAAAGCGGAAGATTGGAGCATGATAACACTTTCAAAGTATCTGACTTCAACCCAAACTATCAATACGCCATTGAGGCTGTAACTATCCCCGCAACGGTAGGTAGTGTAGTATTTACTTATACAGATCCTAACGCGGAAGCTGAAAACCTGCAAGCAATCGCTTCCCCCTACTTTATGAACTGGCAACCAACTGTAGGTATCCATCAAATTACAGCACAAACCGCTAGGGGTATAAACAGCGATCGCCTGGAAGGAATCTCTTCAACTATAGTTATTCGAGTTAATGAGGATGGAAACAACGGTGAAAATGGCACAGATACACCCACCCAACCCAGATCTAGGTCATTTACACTACTTAATCGCTTTCGTGTCTTATTTGAGCCAGACAGCAAGAATGCCACTGAATCCAAAATATTTAGTTAGCAGTGCAAAAAATCAAATTATGCAATGTTTATAAATTTAACATTCGCAAGTATATATACTTGGATTCTAGTTTTTTTGACTCTCAACTTGCATATTCCATAACCCTTATATGAGCAAACAACGCCACATAATTGGACGAACTGTACTAGAACTCGATACCGGGCAACTAGCTGATGTATGGAGTTTACAGGAAGATGTGAGCCGTTTGTTTCAGCAGCAGGGTGTTTCAGTAATGGAGCATCTCTTCGATCAACTAGTAGGGGATGAGGAGGTTATACGCTTGGATCGGTTGGAGGTAGATTTAGGCTCAATCGATCGCCAATTTTTAGCAGATGAATTTATACAGAAGTTGCGAGATGCTCTCAGTCAAATCCTAGAGGATCATTTAGCGAATCGTTTGGTTGCTGCAACAAAAACCGAAAACATCATTCGCAACGGTCGCATCACCTCAGACTGGGAGGTTTTGCTATACTTTTTACGGTATGGTCGTCTGCCTTGGTGGTGTCCATCGGGGGACTGGAAAGCTTGGTTTCCGCGCTGGTCAACTGTAATAGAAACTGATACTAACTGGGGACAAAAACTACGGAAATTACTGGTAAGCGATCGGGTAATTAAACAACGCCTAGTTGAGCAGTTACCGGAATCCTTTCGACATCAGTTGATATTAAAGTTAGAGCCAGCTTGGCTCGCTTGGGGTAACCTGCTAACGGAAGCGAGACAACTGATACAATCTTTGGAACTGGATAATAGTAAATTTAGATACCTAGAACGACAAGCTTGGCTACTCCTTCTAACGGAAATAAGTACGGATAATTCGCCAAGCAGCCCATTTCCTGAAACCTGGATTTCCAAATGGCTCGCTCAACTAGTGCAAACTTGGCGACAATCAGCAGGGTTTAAGCAATCAAGCACAAAAGAAGATTTCCAGCAGCAAACATCGGTTTCCTTAACCGAAAAATCTCCCCCAATTTCAGAGCAAAGCAATAGAGCGGACTTTAATCAAATCGCTTTTCAACGTTTACGCGACATCCTCACAGCATTTCCCAACAGTGAAAAAGAATTGTGGTTGATAGTCTTAGACCAAATATCAGCTACTCAATTGCTAAATATAGGTGAAAATTCAACTTTCCAAGAACAAAGGGAAGAACTGCAACAGGGGTCGGAATTTGTCTCCGACAATATAGAGTCCGGTGTAGATAAAGAAAACATCACTCCCAGACCGAAGACAGATTGGGAAGTTTTGCTGTACTTTTTGCAGTATGGTCGTCTTCCTTGGGGAGAGGTATCGGAAAATTGGCAAGACTGGCTAACCCTTTGGTTAGAGGTGATACAAAGTGATACAACTTGGCAGCAACCCTTACGGGAATTACTGATAACAAATCGGGCAGTTAGACAACGCCTTATTGATGAGTTACCAGAAGCTTTCCGACATCAGTTAATACTACATTTACAGCCAACGTGGGTAAATTGTCACGCCCTACTGGGGGGTGAAGATTCAATTTTCCAAGAACAAAGGGAGGAACTGCAACAGGGGTCGGAATTTGTCTGCGACAATATAGAGTCCGGTGTAGATACAGAAAATATCATTCCCACACCGAAGACAGATTGGGAAGTTTTGCTGTACTTTTTGCAGTATGGTCGTTTTCCTTGGGTAGAGGTATCAGAAAATTGGCAAGACTTGCTAGCCCGTTGGTTAGAAGTAATGCAAAGTGATACTACTTGGCAGCAACCCCTACGGGAATTACTGATAAGCAATCGGGCAGCTAGACAACGTATTGTTGATGATTTACCAGAAGCCTTCCGGCATCAGTTAATACTACATTTACAGCCAACGTGGGTAAATTGGTACACCCTGCTGGCGCAAGCTAAACATCTGATGCAATCCCTAAAACTGAGTAACAATAACTTCCAAGAATTGGAAAAACAAGCTTGGTTAATCCTCCTAGCGGAAATAAACACAGACAATTCCTCAGCAAGAGAATTCCCCCCAACCTGGACTTGCAAATGGCTCACTCAACTATTGCAAACCTGGCGACAGTCAGCAGGATTTAAGCTGTCAAAAACAAAAGCGGAATCTCAGCAGCAAACACCAGTTTCCTTAACCGAAACATCTCCCTCGGCTTCAAAAGAAAGCAATAGAGCAGACTTTAATCAAATCGCTTTTCAACGTTTACGCACCATCCTTGCTGCATTTCCCAATGATGAAGAAGCATTGTGGTTAACAGCCCTAGAGCAAATATCAACTGCTAGCTCACGAAATATTGGTGAAACTTCAATTCCCCAAGAACAAAGGGAGGAACTGCAACAGGGGTCGGAATTTGTCTCCGACGATATAAAGTCCGGTGCAGATACAGAAAACATCACTCCCACACCGAAGACAGATTGGGAAGTTTTGCTGTACTTTTTGCAGTATGGTCGTCTTCCCCGGGGAGAGGGATATGAAGATTTGCAGTACTGGCTAACCCGTTGGTTAGAGATGAACCAAAGTGATACAGCTTGGCGGCAACCCTTACGGGAATTACTGATAACAAATCGGGCAGTTAGACAACGCCTGGTTGAGGAGTTACCAGAAGCTTTCCGGCATCAGTTAATACTACAGTTACAGCCAACGTGGATAAATTGGCACGCCCTGCTGGCGCAAGCCAAACAACTGATGCAATCCCTAAAACTGAGCAACAATAACTTCCAGGAATTGGAAAAGCAAGCTTGGTTACTTCTCTTTGCAGAAATAAGTACAGATAATGCACCGACAAGACCATTTCCCGAAACCTGGGTTTTCAAATGGCTAGTCCAAATAGTGCAGACTTGGGGACAGTCAGCAGCATTTAAGGAATTATTGACAGAAGCTGAATTCCAACAGCAATCCTCAATCGCATTAACTAAAACATCTCCCCCTGTCCAAGGAGGAGAATCCAAACAGGATAAGTCTTCTAATTCTCAGGAAAGCACCAATCAAAATGATCGCCAACGCTTGCATAATATCATTGCAGGATTACCAATTGTCAGAAGTTCCCTTTGGTTGAATGCTCTTGAGCAAGTGTTAACTACTACATCTGCTGATACCATAACCCCAAAGGAATTTGCTGCTCCGCGTCGGGCTACTAACTCAACATTATCACCAGAAGAGGAGACAGCAGGACTGTATGTAAACCAAGCTGGACTAGTTTTGTTACATCCATTTTTGCGCTTTTACTTTGAAGCGGTTGGGCTGTGTTCGGGCGATTCTTTTCAGGATGAATCCACACAACAAATGGCGATATATTTACTGCATTACCTAGCAACAAAGCAAACTAATGTGCCGGAATACGAATTAGTGTTGCCGAAATTACTTTGTGGCTGGTCACTAAATGAGCCAGTGGTACAGGTGGATTTACCGGACACGGCTCTGAGGGAAGGGGAAAACCTGTTGCAAACGGCGATCAATTATTGGGATGCACTCAAAAGTACTAGCCCCGATGGCTTGCGGGAAGGCTTTTTACAACGGGAGGGTAAACTTATCCGGAGTGGGGAAAATAACTGGAAGCTTCAAGTGGAGCAACAGGCGATCGATGTATTGCTCAGTCAATTACCCTGGGGACTAAGCATGGTGAAGTTACCTTGGATGGAGGGACTTTTGATTGTGGAATGGAACTAAGAGTGTATAGCTAGCGGCTATCTGCGAATTATTCCAAGATTTGGTCATAAAACTTATATTTCTGAGCAAGCTAATCAATATTGAACACGAACACAATACGTATATATAACAACATTTATTAGGATAGTGGGAGGAAAAGTATGGGTAGCGAGTTCGTAGGTCGAAATTCTTCTAAATCGGCGAATAAATCCAATACTACGGCTTCTTTATTCAATGAACGTCCTTTTTTTACGCCAAATCGTGAGGACAATATAGAAAACAAGCAAAAGTTTTTCAAGGGCGTTTCTTCGCCTGATTATTTTTTTTCTGTCGGTGTTAACTCTCCCACACCGGCTGTTCAATGTCAGGATGATAACCAGAGCCGGGAACAAAAAGCTATTAGGTTTTTAGTTGACAATACGGAAGGTCTGACCTTACAACAGCATAACCAACTTTTACTAACATTATTCTTTACAAATCAGATTAGAGCAGGAGCAATGCAACCGCCACGCTGGGCATTTATGGAAAATTCGTGCACTAAACTGCAAATTGAAATTATTAATGTTCTTAGGCAAAATTTAACAACTCTTGCTCAAATGACTCTAGCACCAGCTACTACACAAGTTGAAAATCTCATTTCTTTAATCCAAGGGGCAAGCAGACAACTAGAAACTGTTTATGGACTTGTTGCGGCTCATCTTGATAGCGCAACAACTGAATTGGACGACTTGATTAAGCCGGTTACAATCCAGGGAGTCACAGTGAGTGATCGTGAAACATTTGAGGAAAAATTAAAAGCAGCAAGAGAATCTCCAGATAAAAGAATCCCTAATACTTTAATAATCGTCAAGAATGAAGAGCTATTTCGGTATCAGTACCAACCTCTTAGAAATTCTGAAAAAACTAGAATTCTAATGATTAAGAATAGTATAGACAAGATATCTGATCAAGCTCGATTCAATTCTTATCCAGATCTTAAAGCCATTAAGCATGATACAAGTGGTCGATTGTCAAATCTAGATTACTTTGCTCAAAATACAAGAATGAGTAAACTTGCTCGAAAGTCTGTAGAGATAGCTAAAAGTGATTTGGATAAAGCTATCTTGACGATTATTGGTAAACTTTCTCCTATTAAAAATGTTCTTTCCAGTGTCAGGACACAGATATTTGAAATCGAAGTTACGATAAGTAATACTCTCTCTCTGCCACAACACGATCCATCAAAAGCACCTAAAACTGATAAGGGAATACTCAAACAACCTAATGAAGAATTATTCTGGTGGAAGTGAAATAGATTTGCTGTCACCCACAAACTTAAGGATCTTTATTTGGTAAATATGAACTAAATTTTCCTAGAAACCTGTGATAACGGGATTTAGAGATTTTTTGGTTCAAAAAATAATTGGTTCAAAAAATAAATAGTTTCAAAGCTTTCTAAATCAATGGTTTTACGTCGAATTGTTTTTTATTGATATATCCCTCTCTGAAGAAACAGAAATGTGTCTTTACATACATAAGGAATACGATAGCCTAGGGCGACTTCCTGAAATGCACCTGGGGTTAAATAAAATATAGACAAAATTGCCCAGCCTTACCCAAAATTACCCTATATTTCCACTAGTTTTGGCTTGCGGCGGGGTGAACAGGAGTATCACCTTCCTTGGACGCTTTTGTCATTTTCGGTAAAGGTAATAGCTGTAAGGCTTTCAGGATTTGAGTTTTAAAATTTAGAGTTAGAATTTAATCCTTATTATTAAATAAAGTTTTCAGCTTTTCAATTTAATTTTTGTTGTCCGGTAGTGATAAAATAGGGGTTAAGTGGTGGGGAGTTTTAGTGAACATATTTTTAGGATGATTAAGGGTTGTGCTTATTGCTCTGTATAATTTTTAGGGTTTATGGCAAGACATAATTTTTATTTATAAAAGAGCGGCACCAAATCAACCATCTTAACTCGATCGCAAAATTCGATGCAATCAGATCAACCACAGAACAGCAACTAAATTGATGAGATTATTTTTACACCATTCCTAAGCCGCAAAAGAAATAATCAACATTCTACCTCTTCAAAATAAGCAAACTACGCAGTAGCTATACCATAATTGGATTATCGCTCTTCCATCACTCTCATCAGAGTAAAAAATGAAATCCTTACTGTATAAGACTATTAGCCAAAAGCGATTATTTTATTGATAGTGTTAGAAAATAAAGCTCCAAACCCAGTACC
>NZ_JASJDK010000143.1 GCF_030065675.1 Mastigocoleus sp. MO_188.B34
CGCATTGGTAGAGTATGGGATAGGAAAACCACGGGCGATTTTACAACTTTTCCGTCAAGAAGAAGTGCAAAAAGCGTTTCGTCAAGCTTTTGATGCTGATAATCCTTCCATTGTAATCGCACAAATCGAGCAAGTTCTGGAACCGGATGAATGGAATATTTTGCAAGAGGCGATCGCGGAAGAAGAAATTGATGTCATAGTTGAATTGGCGGAATTTAGCGCGGTTTTTATCAAGGTAGTTGAATTAACTCGTACCCCCGCAGAGGTGAGACGGGATCGCAATATTACCGATTTACAACAAGAACTAGAAGTAATCAAACAACAGTTACATCAATTAAGAAGTCTGGAAGAAATTCAAACAGAACTTGCAAAATTAACTAGTCAATCATCACGTTTATTAGTATCAAACCAAAATTCTGGCGGTAGAGACGCGATATATCGCGTCTCTACAAATGGCCCAAACCCAGCAAGACCCCAATGCAAAGCTGCACATTTAGCCGAACAATTACGTGGATGGTTCACAACTCTGGGTTATGGTTTCGAGAAATATGAGGTTTGGGAAACCAATCATTTTGAATGGATTATCAAAATTCAAGGTAGACGTCGCTTTGACAGAATTTTGGTACGGGGAATTGATGGAGAAGCAAAAATTAGCGATCTGACGGCTTTACGTCAGTCGGTTGAAAATCAAAAAACTGATGAGGGTTGGTTAATTGCTGCACGTCGGATTAGTCGCTTGGCGCGAAATGAGGTAAATAAATCAGAAAATGAAGATTTATTTTGCTATACCCTGGATGAACTAATTGATGAAACCGCAGATTTCAGCAACTATATCAATTGGTTGTCAGATGAGGTGAAGAAACGCAAAATCGATCAACTGTATGTTCCCCTCGCTTGTACGAAGGAAGAATTCGATCCAGTAACCAAACAAAGGATGGGGATCAACCGTTATGAGGAGGAAGATGGTTGGATCGATGGTTATATCGATTTGTGGTTAGACGATCCTGCAAAGGAACATCTTTCTGTTTTGGGAGAGTTTGGTACTGGGAAAACTTGGGTAGCATTTCATTATGCTTGGACGGCTTTACAGAAATATCAGGAAGCGAAACAAAAAGGTTTAACCCGTCCCCGCTTACCTTTAGTTATTTTGTTACGGGATTACGCCAAAGCCTTAGATGTAGAAAATGTTATGGCGGGATTTTTCTACAGTCAACATGAAATCAGTCTCAACAGTTCGGTTTTTGACCAACTCAACCGCATGGGGAAACTGTTGTTAATATTTGATGGTTTCGATGAGATGGCGGCTCGGGTTGACAGACAGCAAATGATTAATAACTTCTGGGAGCTTGCACAGGTAGTAGTTCCCGGAGCAAAAGTTATACTTACTTGTCGTACGGAACATTTTCCCGAAGCTAAGGAGGGACGCAGTTTATTAAATGCCGAATTACGTGCCTCGGTCGCGAATTTGACCGCTGAATCTCCGCAATTTGAAGTATTGGAATTAGAAAAATTCAACGACGAACAAATTCGTCAGGTATTTTCTCATGTTGCGAATACCGACACCGTTGACAAGGTAATGAATAACCCCCAACTTTTAGATTTAGCACGTCGTCCGGTGATGAGTGACTTAATTTTAGAAGCATTACCAGATATTGAAGCGGGTAAACCTGTGGATATGTCGCGGGTTTACTTGTACGCGGTGCGGCGAAAAATGGAAAGGGATATTAAGAGCGAACGCACTTTTACATCATTAGCAGATAAGATGTATTTCCTATGTGAAATCGCTTGGGAAATGCTTTCCACCGACCAAATGAGTTTGAATTATCGGTTATTTCCCGACAGAATCCGACATTTATTTGGTGAAGCGGTACAGCAACAGAAAGATTTAGACCACTGGCATTACGATATGATGGGGCAAACCATGTTAGTCCGGAATGCTGATGGTGATTATGCTCCGGCGCATCGTTCTTTATTAGAGTTTTTTGTTGCTTATAAGTTTGCAGCGGAATTGGGGGTGTTAGCAGAAGATTTTCTGGAAGTAGTGCAGCCATACGAGTTATGTATAGATCGAAATGCAGCGCCACAGGAATATACTTGGTCTGAATATTGTCAGTTACAGGTTGAGAAGCGGAAGAAGAATCATTTATTAGCGCCTTTAAAGGGATTTAGAAGTGAAGATTTGGGACGGTTGCGGGAAACTGTTGGTCAAGCACCGTTAGCGAAAGCGGTTTTGGATCTTTTGGTGGGGATGGTTGATACAAGAGAATGTAGAGACGCGACATGTCGCGTCTCCAAAATGCTAGAAGTTATCGAATCAACCCGTGGTAAAAGTGAGGGGGATGTTGGTTATGTTGGTGGAAATACAGCGACGCTGTTGGTAAGGATTGATAGGGGAGCATTGAAAGGTAGAAATTTAAGTGGTGCAATTATTAAGGAAGCAGATTTTATTCACGCAAAATTGAAAGGAGTGAATTTTGCTGAAGCTAATTTAAGTTATTGCATTTTTCCAAAATCCTTTGGTGTAGTATTTACAGTTACATATAGTCCGGATGGCAAGTTTTTTGCAACTGGTGATGCGAATTGCGAAGTTACTTTATGGCGAGTTGCTGACCATCAACCAATATCAAGTTTCAAAGGACATACAGGCTGGGTACGTTCGGTAGTTTTCAGTCCTGATGGCAATAAGCTAGTAAGTGGTGGTTATGATAATACAGTCAAAGTCTGGGATATTGCTACAGGAGAATGCCTAAAAACTTGTAAGGAACATACTAGTAGAATATACTCAGTAGCTATCAGTCCCAATGGTAAAACTCTAGCTAGTGGTAGTAGCGACCAAAGCATAAAACTATGGAATATTGAAACAGGTGAATGCTTCAAAACTTTGCAAGGACATACCGACTTAGTAAGAGCAGTGACTATTAGTCCTGATAATAAAACTGTAGCAAGTGTTAGTTATGACAAAAGTTTAAAAATATGGGACGTGGCTACAGGAGAATGTCTAAAAACCTTAGAGGGACATATTCATGAAGTACGAGCAGTGGCATTTGTTCCAGGCAGTAATATTATAGGCAGTGGCAGCTATGACCATACCATTAAATTATGGAATGTTAACACAGGAAGATGTATAAAAACTCTACAATCTCACACTAATTGGGTGCCATGTATAGCTTTTAGTTCTGACGCTAAGATTTTAGCCAGTGTTAGTTACGACAAAACAGCAAAATTATGGGATGTTCATACTGGAGAATGTTTGAAAACTTTGGAAGGACACACAAACTGGATACGGGCAGTCGGTTTTAGTCCTGACGATACAACTTTGATTACTGCTGGTGATGACCAAACTATCAGGCAATGGGATGTATCAAGCGGTGAATGTATTGCAACATCACAAGGTTGCCCTAGTGCAATACATTCAGTTGTAATAAGTCCTGATAGTACTACTTTAGTAAGTAGTAGCGAAGACCAAACATTAAAATTATGGGATATTAATACTGGGAAATTATTGAAAAGCTTACGGGGACATACATCTAGAGTAAATTCTGTAGCTTTTAGTCCTGATGGTACAACCGTAGCAAGTGTGAGTTATGACAGGACAATAAAATTATGGGATATTAAGACGAGAGAATGTCTGACTACCTTAAATGGACACTCTTGGGCAATAAACTGTGTAGCATTTGCTCCTGATGGTAACACTATAGCAACAGGAGGTAGTATTGAGTGTGGAATTAAATTATGGGATGTTAAAACTGGAGAATATTTAAACACCTTGTATGGACACGACGATTGGATATGGTCAGTATCATTTAGTCCCGACAGTAAAATTTTAGCTAGTGGTAGTAGCGACCAAAGTGTAAAGCTTTGGGATATGAGTACAGGAGAATGTTTGAAAACATTACAATCGAGTAACCTGGGCATAAATACATTAGCCTTTGGTCTCGATAGTACGACTCTAGCTATTGGTTGTACGGATCATACAATCAAGTTATGGGACATTTGTACAAAAGAAGATTTAAAAACTTTGCAGGGACATACAAACTCAGTATTGTCAGTAGTATTCAGTCCAGATGGAAAAACTTTAGCAAGTGGTAGTGATGACGAAACAGTGAAGTTATGGGATATTCAGACGATGAAATGTCTCAAAACTTTTAAGTGGGATAACGATGGAGTGAATGGAGTTGCAATCAGTTCTGATGGTAACATTCTGGTTGCTGGTGGCTGGGATGGAACCATCAAAATCTGGAACATCAAAACAGGTGAATGTATCAAAACCCTCAGCAACAAACCCTACGCAGATATGAACATCACAGGCGCTACAGGCTTAACCCCAGAACAAAAAGCTTCACTCAAAGCCTTAGGCGCGGTGGAAGAAGATTAAGAAATTAGGAATTACACTACATTCAATTTGATGAACCTTTTGAGGAATGAATTTTGCTCGGAAGTTTGGGCTAATAATCAACAATTATGAAGGTGATTTAAAGCTCCGATTTGGTGTCCCACAAAATTTTCTATATTGCTTAGAATAAAAGCAAAAGCGGTATTGTTCCTTAGCTCATTTTTCATCATGGCTCACCCGAACCCAAATGAAATAAAACTCTGTACTCAATTAGTCGAATTTTTGGTAATAGTTTAATTCCTCTATTTATTGAATATATCAAAAATAACTATAGTTAAAAGTTTAAAGAATATTATGATTAAGCAAAAATTCAAAATTGGCTTATTATCCCTATTATTAGCATCTAGCTCCATTTATTTTGCTTGTACGCCACAAAAAACGACCAATGCAGGGACAGAAAAAACAGCAAATAATGTATTAACAGAAAATATAACAAGCGCGAATGTAGAAACAACTGCAAATCCAAAAGTAGAAAAAACTGCAAACCCAGGAGCAGAAAATAATATCAGTGCGGGAATAGACAAAATCGCAACAGTAAGAAGAGGAGAGTTAAAATTTATATCTAGTTGGTTTGGTAATACAGGTGGAAACAGGGATACAGCCGGACAAAGTTGGATTGAGCGTATTAAGGTACAACCTGATGGTAGCGTCTGGAGTCAAACAGGTTGGGACGAAGCTGGTAATAACAACGTCATTTATAAAGATGGTAAGCGGGTAGGTAAATTTCAGGGTAAAATCAATCCCTACGAAGCTAAAGTTAGGGGTAGAAGATGGGTTATTCCCAATCCCAAATTTTTAGGTGGTGACAGGGTACAAACCGTTGATGGTAGATGTGTAATTAAAGATGCTGGAACACCTAGCGCTCTTGCTGTCACCAATGACAGACATTTGATGGTTGCAGATAATGGACCTCGTCAATACATTCGAATTTACGATGTTTCTTCACCATGTAATCCAAAATTAATCCGTACCTTTGGTGAGGAAGGTGGAGTTTTTTCCAAAGGGAAGCCAGCAGGTGTGGTTGAACCGTTGCGTTTTTACGGAATTAATGGCGTAGGAATGGATCGTGCAGGGAATATCTGCGTCGGTGGTCAAATTGTTGGTGGTGGTGGTTGGATACGTTGTTTGACACCCCAAGGTAAGTTAAAATGGCAAGTCTATTCTGCTGGTTGGCTTTCCAATGCTGCAGCCGATCCCGATACCGATGGACGTATTTTCTACAGTTCCAGCGCGGCTTATCGCATGGACTACGGGGTAACTAAGCAAGGAAAAGAAGCTGGAGATTTCCCAGTACGTTTTACAATTGATATTTTCCGATATCCCGACGATCCCCGTACTAAAGTTTATGCTGGTGGTAAATGGCTCGATCTCAAAGAAGCATCAGCAGATGGTCACTATGCGGTGAATCCCAATGGTATTGTGGCTGTCCGTAGTTGCGGAACGGGAAGAAAATATCTTTTTGGTAGCGGTCAGAATGGTCCCAAGCTTGATGCTTATAAAATCGATGAACGCGGTATGTTCATGCCCATGGAACTCAATAATATCGAAAAAGCTTGGGCAATGAATGTTGACGATAAATGTAATATTTGGGTAGGGAAGGAAGGTGAAAACGATAAGGGAGTATTAATGTATCCATTCACTGGGATTGATGCACAAGGTAATCTTCAGTATGGAGAAGCAAAGGTTATACCCCGTCCATTTGCTGATATGACAACCATACAGCGAATTCACTACGATAGCAAACAAGATGCGCTTTACCTGACGGGATACAGCAAAAAATATCCTTATAAAGAAGGATGGGGATTAGTTGGATCGGTGATGTATCGTTGGAACGGTATTTCTAAAGGAAAAATGGATTTACATCCCGGTTATCCAGCGGTGTTTCCCGATATACCCCATGGTAAAGGAAGTGATTCTGGTGCAGCTCCGGGCGAGAAAACTAATGTTGATATTGAAACATCACCACGATACAAATCCATTTCTTGGGCTGGTAACTACGCTTTTGCATCCTATGTTGCTCGTAATAAAACTAAGGGTGGTAGACGCGGTCACACCGATGTATACGATCTAAATACAGGTAAAAAAGTGAAATCTTTGTTCCCTGATGGAAATATTATGCGAACTGATGATGAAGTCGGTTGGGTAGATATTATTAATGGTAACAGTGCGTTTTTAAGATCTAATGGGGAATATGTGGTGTCAGTGGAAGATGATGCTTATAACAAGTATCTTCTTTTCCGATGGTGTCCTAGCAAAAAATGCAATTAGTTTATTGGAGCAAATGTGACATTTAAATATGAGGTTTTAAAGACAGATTTGTTTGTCTTTAAAATCTTTAGACATCTCCAGAAAAGAATGTAGAGACGTAGCATGCTACGTCTCTACAAGGATTTTGGGTTATACATATTTAATTTCCGGAGAGGTCTTTTGTATATTAATCGTAGGGCGGTGCGTTACGGCGCGACAATGACGATGACTTAAAAAAAATATTTTTTTGCGCGCCTAACACACCCTACTATAATTTTATTTATGAACACCTTTCAAAAAATTTTCGTATCTCAATAAAATTTGAGTTTGTCTTTCTTAACTAAGCCTCACGTCCTGCAACAAATTTTCTGAATCTATACTTAAGATTACTAATTTTTTGGCTCAGAAATGTTTTGCTAGCTCGTTGGGAATACACAAATGGATTAGGACTAGTTAAAGTTTTGGGTCTGGATTCTGGTGATTTTAAATATCGATAATGCAGAAAAATATCCCGGTACGGAATATTAACATCTTCTCCAGCACACAAACGTGAAAATTTCGATGAACTTATACTCATGTAGTGCAAATATGTCAACCGACGACCTTCGTCATATAAAACATTATCCATAACATCAAATTTAGAAGACCAGTGACTACCAGCTGTATTTGCTAAATCATGATAGGCAAAGTTATAGAAAGAAATACCACTACGCCATACCATATAATTCAGTAAAGTTTGGTCAGAGTCTCTCCAAGCCATTATATTAGCTTCACCGGAATTTAGATGCTTTAATAATAATTCTCTCTGCGAAGAATCAAACATACCTTTGTGGGAAGCAAACCAACCAGAACAAAATATTTGGGACTTTATAACTTCCGGACTAAAAATTGCCAATAATTCATCTTGAGGACAATCGAAAATATAGCTGATAGCAGATTTATATTGGAAATCATTCACAACCCAATCATATTGATTTAAGCTTTGATATACATAATCTAATGGTTGCATTAAGAGGGTATCAGCATCAAAAAAAATAAATTTATCAAAAGAACCATCAAAGCAACAATATTTACGATATCTTGGCAATCGATATATCCCAGAAATACCTTTTGCACTCCATATTTCCTCAGCTGTAGAATGTGATTTCCATGCCTGAGTAGCAAAATTTTCCCAGTAAGCAATTGATTCTGTATCTTCGAATAAGGTCACATTCTCTCTGGCTGCAATCTCTTTTTGTACTTTATCTAACTGTTGATCATAAGGAATTATACATACAGGAATGTCTCGACCAGCATTAGTTTCTATACTATTAAGTAAGGCAACTAATTGGTCATAGACTACATCATTTGCTAGTGTGTAAATTCCTTCTTTCATGGGGATACTCCTAACTTTTAAATCATTACTCATTACTTATTACTCATTACTTATTACTCATTACTTTTGTCTTCCATCAAACTTAAACTCCAACAAAAGGTACAAAACGACCCATTAATCTTTTAAGTTTTTCTTTTTTTGATTCATTTAAATAACGGTAATGTTCCCAAATATTCCAGTAAGGACAACCGGGTTTGATTTTCATCCCAGCCCAATGCAAATACTCTAGTCTTTTTCCCCTGTCATAAAGTATGCGGTCTTTTTCTTCAAAATGGCGAGAACCAGCCCAGCTACCAGGTGCTCCACCAGAAACTTTCACCATATTATGGCGTTTAGAAATATTTCTTAGTACCAAATAATTGAGAATGGGTTGGTCTGTAACCCCTTTGGTAAAATCAAAATATTCTTCATGTGCAGAACATTCACGTAATGTTTCTTCCATTGTCTCGGGACTAATTGCTTCTTTTTTAGAAGCCCAATAACCACTGTTGAAAACGTCTTCTAATTCTGAATCATTGAAAATTTGCTTTTCTTTAATCATATTTGAAAAGACATTTTTTAACCCTTCACTTACATGATGATAATCACAACAGATAAAATCATATTCTGTAAGTTTATTTAGAGTTTTATTTGGACTTTCAAAGACAATGATGTCGGTATCAATATAAATAAACTCATCTAGAGGACCAAGCCATGCGACTAATTTTCGCATTTTATTTGGTAAAGCTAAAAAATTCCGGGGGAAAATGTCTTGGACTTTCTGAGTAAACTCGTCTATTAGTTTGAGATCGGGAAAAACCTCTACCCCACCATGATGACTGAGGGTAGATGCAATATTTTGGAATTGCTCGTTAAAAGGAATCAGAATAATTGGTATTTCTTTGTCAAAAGAACGGATACTATTGACTAGTGCGATCGCATTATCTGTGACATAATCATTCGCAACTATATACACTCCACGCGTCATAATTTACCTCAATTAATTTAGTTGTAATTTCTTTAAAGCCTTTTGGAGAAAACTGGGCTTGGATGTACCGTAAGTTTTTGGAGGGGTGGTAAAAGTTGGACGATTTTCGGGTTCGTGGAGGTAGCGGTAGTGTAAAAATAAATCTCGATAGGGAAAGTCAAAATTTTCTCCAGCACACAAGGCTTGCATTACTTTGGGCTGAACGCCAATATAATGCAGATATGTCAGGCGGTTACCTTTGTCATATAAAATGTGTTCCCGTTCTTCGAAGTGCTTGGAAGTTGCAGAACAACCAGTTCTCTCAGCTTCTGGTAACTCATTAGCAAAGTTATAGCTAGAAATTCCAGACCTCATCACCATGTAATTAAGTAAAGGTTGTTCTCCCGCACCACCGTATAAAATTTCTGATTCACCGGCTTGGAGTTGAGAAATTAACCAAGCTTTTTTGGGATCGTCAAATATACCTTTCTTGGAAGCATAAAAACCAGAACAAAAGATTTCTTTATCAATTCGTTCTTGGGGAAAAACTTCTAATAATTTTGCTGAACCGGTGTTGTATATTTTACTGACATCTTTAAATTGGAAATCATAAACAACCCAATCGTATTGTTCTAATTTCGCAAATACCGTCGCTAGGGAACTCATTGCTAAGGTATCCCCATCCATATAGATAAATTTATCGAAGGGACCATCAAAAGCACAAAAACGGCGATGGGCTCCATACAAACGATATTTACCACGATTCAGACGTTCCGGTGCTGCAGCAAGCATAAATTCATCCCAACGCCGAATAGATTCTCGGTCGTCGTAGATAAATACGTTGGGTCTATTAGCTATTTCAGCAGATATTCTTTCTAGCTGTTCGTCAAAAGGATAGATACAAACAGGGGTTTGAGATCCAATATTGGCATCAATACTATTTAGTAGAGCTACTAATTGGTCGAAAACTACATCATTACCAAGGGTACAAATACCATTCATATATAAGCTAAAACTTTAAATAGAGTAAATAGTGAATCAATTAAGGACACTTCAAAATTAAAAAAAAATAGATATAAATAATTTTTCCTCCTAACTTCTGTAGAGACGTAGCAGAGCCTTTGGCGTCGGCGGATCCGTAGGTGACGTAGTCAGAGCCTGCGGCGTCGGCGGAGCCTCTAGCCTCTGCTACGTCTCTACGACTCATTACTCATTCAGTATCATGATGCTATTGAAATTTAGCTGTGAATTCAGAAAGCCAGTTGAGAAGATTGAGTTTATGTAAGATGATTTGTCGTGCTTCTGCGATCGCTTCTTTTGCTTCATACCAAGCATCAGGGGTTGCGGTAACTTCTTTGATGTAAGCAATTCCTTTTTCGTCCATACTAGGTAAGCGCAAAAAACTACCTGGAGGTAATAATTTATCGGCTGCAGGTCCACCATAATAAATGGGTAAACACCATGCTAATAGGGAGTCCCAGAGTTTTTCACTGGCATACCAGTTATTATCTTTATAATTTTCAATAGAAAGATTGTAGTAATAGGGAGCCATCCCATACCATTTATTATTCAATTCTCCAAGACTGTTGGACCATAGAGGTAGATTACGCCCGTACAAACTAAAGGGAATTCCACTTTGTTCTAGAGAACGGAGAAACTCTAAACGTTGACGATGATTGAGGGTGCGGTTAATCCCAGAGGTAATCCAACTACAGGAAGCAACTTTTTTTGGTGGGGGCATTTCATTTAATTCCCGAAATGAGTTACCGTGATACCAAATAGCAGGCATATAATCGGGAATCGGAGCAAAATCATCGGGACCAGAGACGTAACCGCAATATTTTTCGGCTTCCTGATAGTTATATTTAGCAATATCTACAACTTCTTCTAAGGGCGGTTCCCTCAACAGATAGATGATTCTATCTTTATTTACACCGCGAAAGCGAGATTTTATATCTGGTAACGGCTGCGGTGACTTACGAAATCGATCAAGCCAAGTTTTATTTGTCTGTTGCTGGGGAAAATCAAACTGGTACATCAACAGAAAATCCGGCTTAGTAGCATTAGCTCGGATTTGCATATTACCCCAAATGCCAGATTCATCAGGTGCTTGTTGCCACAGCCAGTCGGCTTTTTTTTCTAAGCCACTGTAGCTGCTAATCATACCAATAGTTGCAAGATTCATATTATCAGTTATTAGTTATCAGTTATTATTAGTTAACGAATATTGAGAGTGTCTTCAAAGCGTTCTAATTTATCTAATAGATGCATCGTTGTTCTATGAACTTCAGTAATTATTTGTTTCTCTTCTTCAGGGGAGTCTATCAAACTGTTGTCTAAGCTATGAAGAGCATTAAGTATGGAATTAAGAATTTTACGGAATTCATCGGCAATATCTTTTAATTTTTGCTCTTTTATATTTGATTTTTGATATCGATCGCCGGCTAATATTGCTTTGAGATTAGCATGTAAATTAACTATATCGTCCAACACATCAATTGTGTTGAAAACTCTTAATACTGACTTGTATGATTCTTCGATTAATTCTTGACGTTCTTGCTGATTTTCTACTATATCATCAGACAATAACCCCAAAAAACCGATAGTTGAATTTAGTCTCGTACGAATTTCATAAGATAGTCGAATTAAACTTTGACTAGATTTATTACTAAATTCTTTACCCTCACCAAATTGCATAGAATAAAGTCGGGAGTAGTAACCATTTTTTTCTAATAATTCTTCATGATTTCCAACTTCTACTACTCTTCCTCGATCCAAAACTGCAATTTTATCGGCTTTTTGAACCGTGGATAAACGATGAGCTATGACCAAAGTAGTGCGATCGCGACTCAAGTCATCAATTGCTTGCTGTACTAAACGTTCCGATACCGTATCTAGGGCGCTAGTAGCCTCATCTAAAATTAGTATTTCCGGGTCTTGGACTAATGCTCTCGCGATCGCTAATCTTTGTCTCTGACCGCCAGAAAGCATAATACCCCGGTCGCCAATCATTGTGTCAAAACCTTGAGGAAGTTTACTAATAAACTCATAAGCATTTGCCCGTTTACTAGCGTGAATAATCTCTTCTTCTGTAGCTTTCTGTTTACCATAGGCAATATTATTTCGGACGGAGTCATTGAACAAAAAAGTATCCTGAGATACGATACCCATAACACGACGCAAAGATTTCAGTTCAAACTCTTTTAAGTTTACTCCGTCAATTTCGATACTTCCAGATACGGGATCGTAAAATCTGGGTAATAGATCTGCTAAAGTTGATTTACCGGCACCAGAACCACCAACTAGAGCCAAAGTTGTACCCCTTGGCAAATATAAATTAATATCTTCTAGTACTTGCTTATCATGACCGGGATAAGTAAAGGAAAGTGAATTAAAGTTTATTCCTTTTTTTAAACCGGTGTAGGGATGAACGCCATCAGGCATGAATGGCTTTAAATCCCGACTCAAGAACTCAGATGTAATATTTATACTGGCAGATGTATTAGCAAAGTTACTACGAAGTGAATTTAATTGGGAAAGAAATGGTAACATTCGCAGTAAAACTAATAAATAAGTCAGTAATACCGCTGATATTGAATCTATGCTATCGGCAAAGAAAATTTTGCCCAAGAAAACTATTAAAATTAATGCCACAATTCCCGTAAACTCACTTGTTGGAGCAATGGCTTGGGAATATACCTGGGAAATAAAATCAGCTTGTTCGCGCTCGCGAATTAACTGATGAATTTTTTCATATTCTCTATCTTCGTTTGCTGTAGCTTTAACCAGACGAATTCCATTCAAGATTTCTAAAACAGAAATAGAATAAGCTTTAGATTTTTCTGAAAGTTGAGTACCGAGTTTACGAGAACGAGAAATTGCAATTTGATTAATTAAAGTAACGAAAGAAAGTAGAAAAGAAGATGCTATTGTTAACTGCCAAGATATTGATAATAAAAATCCAATAAAAACTAAAATAGTAATTGATATTATTACTAATCTGATGGTCGAGCCTAAAGTACTTGCCGCACGAGAAATCTCTACACCTAAACTATTGATTAAATCACCAATTTTCATTTTGGTGTAGTATTCCATATCTATTTTTAATAGTAGCTCTAAGCCTTCGGAACGCATATCTGTAGTTAACAGACGTGTTAATCGACTCGATGCTAAAACACTTGCATAATTAGATAGATTCTTCACAAAAATAGTGAAGATAATTATCCCACCCATAACTAGTGCGCGATAGCTTTCTGGAAGACTATCGAATGGAGTCATAATACCTCTAATCAATGGTGGTAGATTAGTGAAGTCTATTTCTTGACCGACGATTTTAAGAACTATAGGCACAATTAAAGTAGTACCAATTCCATTAAAAAAAGCGCCAAAAAATCCTAGAAATAAAGTGAGGATTATCAATCCTGGGTAAGGTCTAACAAATCTAAAAAGTAGCTTATTTTTCAACATCGAGGTTGCCGATTTTTATTTTCTATTTGTTAACATTTTTCGGTAATTATTCGCCACCCCAAAAAAATTGAAAATTTAATTTTATTAAAAATATAAGAAAGTATGTCGCTTATAAACTAGAAACTATTTGAGATACAGTTGTGGCCATAGTGTTTAAACTATAATGTTTTACACACCTTTCTCTCGCCATTTTTCCACGATGATTAGCTGCCTCTAAATCTTGAAATATTAACTGAATATTCTCAGCAATTTCTTCTGGAGAACTAGGATTAACGAGATAACCCGTATCATTCAAAATCGTTGGAATATCTCCTACTCTTGTCGCCAAAATAGGTTTTGCCATTGCCATTCCATCGGTCAACTTGAGAGGAAATTGTGCCCAAGCGATCGCAGTATCCCGAGAAGGAACTACAATAACGTGGGCAGCAGAAACAACGGAGGGCATTTCTTCTACAGATTGTGGTGGTAAAGTAATAATCCACTTACCCCAGCGTTCTTTTAATTGTTCGTCGTAATCGTCATAAGGATTTCCACCAACTATTACCAATCTCAGGTCTGGTTGATTAAGTAAATCCAGCGCCATTAAAACATCTTCCAAACCTTTATGAGGTCTAGGCGCACCAGGAAACATTAAAATGCGATAGTCCGCAAGACCATTATTTTCTCGACTAACTTGAGGATCGTATTTGTCCGGATTAAATAAGTCAGTGTCTTTACCATTAGGTAAATAGCTTCCACCAAAACGGTTAAGTAGAAATTGAGTATGAGCGACAATCGCATCCGCATGTTTAATGGAAGATTCCATCCACTTTATGTAAAGAGGATGTTCTGGGTTACGCAGAGCACCATCTTGCTTAAGGACATCTCTAGCTAATTGTTTAAAATTAGGACGATACTGCCATTCATCACCTCCGTACCAGCTCAATTCCCAATCATCTATGTCTAAAATCAGTGGGCGATGATGAAAAATCTTATCCATCAAAGCTACACCGTAACTTGTGGGTTTTGGTTTTACGGCACAAACAATATCTCCTTTGATTTTATTTAAAAGTTTTTTACTCGCACTAAAAAACTCGGGATAATTACAACCTTCAAGGTAAAATACAGATAGGTCAGATGGCGCTTCTGGATAAACATTTTTTCCAAATAAAAAGCCTAAAATTTCTACATCGTAATTTAGTTTTTGGAAAACTTTTCCTAGTAAATAAGCACGAACTATACCACCTTTACAAAAATTAGGTGCAAGGATAGAAACTTTTAATTCAGATTCTTTATACTTTTTCATTGTCGAAAATTAATTATATTCAAAATAATTTAATTTCTAATATAACGACTGATTTTTACGTTCAAACTTGAATCTTATTGACATTGATTTTATTTTTATTTTGTTGATATTTTTCTCTGTAATATACAATTTATATAAAGATTGTAATTCCTGGTAATTGTATTATTTTAATTATGATTAGTTATTAGTGATTATTTTGGGATTAAATAATAAATGATATTGATATAAAAAATAAGTTAGACATTAAAAATAATTATATTTTGTCTAAATTAATATCAATTTAACTTCTGCTCAATTATTTTCCCATAGCATTTTTACTGATAAATACAGCTAGAAGTAATTGTTTCATAAAATACATAAGTAAAATCACGGTCTTTAGAGAGATATTGATGAAAATACACTATAGAATATTGAAATCGCCCTCAAGAGTGTTGAATGGGGCGATGTAAAATTAACCGAACTTCCTAAGAAGATGCTTTTATGTAAAAATTTAGAGCTAAAGATTTTTGGCAAAAAATAAAAGTATTGACAGCAAAGACTATCTGTACATAAATTTTAAGCTGTATACTTCAAGTTAACTTAGAGGATAATATTAAAACTAATATGAGATATGAAATATTTTAGTAATTATATTTTAGATAGTATAATTTTCCAAAATATAATTGCCAAAAATAAATAGGCATACTTCACTTAGTAATTTACGATTGAAAATCATCAAAAATTTAGTTCCCTCAGAGTTAAATTCAAGTTACAGCCTACCTTTTACCAATCAACTAGTTGTAAGCGACCTGTTTGGATATAGTCGAAAATACGATTAATCTGACGCCGATCAGAATCACTAACTTCTCCATCAATTAGTATTGTATAAGTCAGAGCATTATGGTCTTCAGGACTTATTTTCCCCGATCTAATGATTCTTTCTACAATTTTTTTGACTGCTATCTCTGCCCGATTGTGAAATTTTTGATAGCCTGATAAACTATTCATATTCCTCCAGAAAGACACAAATTTTCGTCACAATATTTAGTTGTCTTCGATTTAAAAAGACAAATATATAGTTACTTAAAGAATTAAGTAAACCGCTGATAAATAATGTTGTGAAGATGAGATACCAGAAATTACTGATATCCTGAAAAGATATTTTAAATCTGCTAGAGATATAAACAATATCTAGCGGAATAATACAGTTATAAATTTAACTTTTGATACAGTTGTAATTCCAGAGAATTTTTACTGACGCACTACCATAAATGTTACCATTAGCATCTTTATATCAAGTGTAATTACGGTTGAAGTATCTCAACTTGAACTATCTCAAATAGATTTTACCTGGGTATGAGCAATGCTACAGATTAAGGATGTAAAAATATAAGTTGCTTATACGCGTGTTACTTGTATAAATAAAGAATAAGTCCTAAAACTACTTTTACAGGGTTAGACAAATTATCATGCAGATATTTCGTCTCAAAGCACTTTCAGATAATTATATATTTTTGCTGTACGATTCCCAGAGCAATACTGCTGCTGTTGTCGATCCAGCACAATTAAAACCAGTTTTAGAAAAGCTGACGGAACTTAAAGCCGAATTAATTGCCATATTTAATACACATCATCATATGGATCATGTGGGTGCTAATCGGCAATTGATAGATAAATTTCCCAACGTTACTATTTATGGTGGAGCCGAAGACCGAGGAAGAATACCTGGACAGGATGTGTTTTTACAAGCTGGCGATCGCGTAGAATTTGCTGGTCGAACAGCAGAAGTATTTTTTGTTCCCGGACATACCCGCGCCCATATAGCTTATTATTTTCCACCGCAAAAACCAGGGGAAAAAGGAGATTTATTCTGTGGGGATACCCTATTTGCTGGAGGATGCGGTCGTTTGTTTGAAGGAACACCGGCGCAAATGGTGGATTCCTTAAGTAAAATTCGTTCTTTACCAGATGATACACGTATTTGGTGCGCTCATGAATACACCCTAAATAATTTGCGGTTTGCACTTACTGTGGATAAAAATAACCCTGATTTGCAAAACCGTTACGAGCAAGTAAAAGCATCTCGAGAACTTGGAGAAGCTACTGTTCCATCGATTTTGGGAGTAGAAAAATTGACAAATCCGTTTTTACGCTGGGAACAGCCAGGATTACAATTAGCTGTAAATAGTAGCGATTCTGTAGAAACTTTTGCTCGGGTAAGACAAATGAAAGATAAATTTTAAACGTGAGAATGCGACGGATTTTTATGTTGTCAAAAAAACTGTAGAGACGTAGCACTGCTACGTCTCTACAACAAAATGAAACTAGTTGAAGAACTCTTGGTTTATGATTTTTATCCTAGAACTGAAACTGGCTCATCAGCAGTTAGACTGGCTACTTGACTATTGATTTGGAAATAAGCATCAACCATGTCAATCTGACTACCATCAGCCCTAGTTGCAGAACCGTGTTCGATTAATACGTTACCGTTTTGGTAAACTGGTGTTTCTGCATATGAGGTGTTAAGACTAACGATACCTTGGGAACCTAAAGAAATAAGTTCGCCCTCATCGGTACTGTGATTTTCGTTACTGTCTTGCCACAGAAGTAAACCACCTGTCAGAATTTCTTCTTGACCAATTAAGCCATCACCGTCGGTGTCATAGGTTGCAAGTTTTGCAAAACCTTCACCAACATTACCACCAAATAGTTCAGAGATATCATCGATGGTACCATTACCATTATTATCCACAGCGAGGAAAGCATCTTCACTAGATAACCAACCTGACTCAATGGGACTTCCATTTCCTAATAGGTCAAAAGTACCTGCTGTTGTACCCATGGCTGTAGTTTGTACACCATCACCGTTGAGGTCGAGAGCTATGGGGCTGAAGAAGTCATAATCAGTGCGGTCATTAATCGAAACATGTAAATTATCTCCGCATAACTTATCTGCATCCCCTGAAACTAAGTTGATGGAGAACTTCTCAGTCCCTTCGTAGTAACCATAATTATTGGGACTATCCCGATCTACAGTAACTTTCTCTTTCCAAGTTTTGACGGAGAATGATTCAGACTGGGTTTGTCCTGCAGCAACTTTGACTGTTATGTAACCATCGCTATCTTTTTGACCGTATTGATTGTAAACGGTATAATCCCAACTTGCATCACCAGGACCAACAGCATCGCGATTTCCAGTCCAATGACCATAACTATCGACTTCAGCAATTTGATTATAATATACACCAGTTACTTGCCCGTAATAATTACGGACATCAAAGTATCCACCCCACATGATGTCTTGAGAACCCGCACGGTAGTCAGTGGTCATTTTGGCAGATTCGTTATTGACCTGGATTTTAAAATAGCGATCTTGTTCGCTGACTCCATCAAGCTGCACTTTATAGTAACCGCGATCGCCTTCTGAGATAGAAGTTGCACCAACTAGCTTTGCACAAATTGGACTATGACTACTATTTGTGTAACCACTTGCGTCGCTGTCACTTACATTTTGTGCTGTGACAGTTGCAATATTTACATAGTTACCAGTACTTGTTTGTCCGGGAACAGAAACATTAAGCTTATTAAGCTTGAAAGAATCATTACTACCACCTGTATAAGCAGAGATAATAACCGTATCACCTACTAATTCGTCATTGTTGAAGTCAGCCCAGCGAGAATAGCTGCTCTTAGTAAAGTTATTTTCTTTGGTAAAATTATTAAGTAATGTGCTGTTCAGATGAGAAATATCAGTACCATTGCGATCGCCAATCCAGATGGAGATGTCACTGTCGTCGCCAACATATTTCAGGAAAGCTTTGTCTACAACAATATCTTTATCGAATTCAAAGAGCAGGTAATCAAGGCTACCACCATTATCCACTCTATGTCCAGAACCACTTTCTTTACGGTTAGTGACACCTAAACCACCGCCATATGAACCTACGTAAGCTTTGTCAAAGTTGCTGCCATTTTTATCGCTACGAAAAGCACTGACATCAACAGAAACATCCCCAGATGTAAAAGTGCGGATGTTACCATCGGGACCATCGGTATAGCTATTTCCTGTAAAGCTAAACTGCAGATCCTCAGCAGAAGTAGTGGTTGTTAGATTTTCAGCTACAAAGGTTTCAGATGTATAGGTCCAAGTTTCACCTGCACTTAGGATTCCATCACCACCTACATCACTTGTTAGATTTAGGGTTGCAGTGAAGTCGTCACTAGAATCATTAGGTGTTCCATGGTCGTCAGTTACAACTATTTGGTCACGAGTAAAGGCTACATTACCTGTATTAGTGACTTCGTATGTAAAGGTGACATTTTCTCCTGCTGCGATTTCAGGTAAGTTGTTGATGTCGGTGACGTCAATTCCATTTACAAATTTCTCAATATCAATTCCTGGATTTGCAGGTTCAACAATACCCGCATCTAAAGTAGTGTTATTTTCACCGGGGTCTAAAACAACTTTTTGGGTCATTCCATTGCTGGGGTCAGCATCGGAATCTAATCCATCATCACTACCAGCATCAGCTTGGGTGAATTCATAACCTTCAGGGAGATTGGAGAAAGT
>NZ_JASJDK010000144.1 GCF_030065675.1 Mastigocoleus sp. MO_188.B34
ACCGATTGCAGTAATGCGGACACTAATTTCTCTGGTGGTTTTTGCGTCATGGGTCATATTCTACGATACATCCCCTACATTTGTTCCTTCTTCTTTTTTCTTCTTACCCCGATTTACTGAGCGGATACTAATATTCTTTATAGAAAAGTAAAAAAGTTTATTTAAATACTATAGCGGTTTATGCCGTACATCGTTATCTTACATGGTTAAATATAAAAACTACACTTACAGGAGAGAATTGGCATAAAAGCTTAAGAGCAATATTTGATGCAACTGATTTAGAGATAGTGCAGTTAACTTCTAATGTTAGTGATGTTTTTGATATTAGAATTAGAATTTATTCTAGTGAAGATAAAACCCATTTGCCTGCAGATTTACACCTGGTAATCCTTGATGAAACCCAAAATCCTTGTATGAAAGTTCTGTCGAGAAACATCGACAATTGGATTCAACTAGAGTTTAGTTGCGAACATGAAGAAAAATTCAGTGTCATGTTGATATTAGGAGACACAACCATTAAAAAAGATTTTGTGGTTTGAACACATAACAGTAACGCATAACAGTAAAGGAGACGGCAATTGTGCTTGTCAAACTTAAACTTAGAGGAAATTCACAACAGGGATGGAATATAGATCTAACAGAAAAACAACTAGAAATTGAAACTGAAGGATTTTTACCACCATTACCTCCAGGATTAGAATCATCTTTAAGCAAATGGCAATCATCTTATCGCCAAATAGATTCGGTACGTTCCTGTATTGCTCCCAAACCTGGTACCCGGATTGTGCCAAAAAGTGTGGCAAGATATTCTAGCTTTGAACATACTGCAGTTGTAAGGAAAGACCTTAACCAATGGCTTAATAGTGGCGACCCGAGGTGGCAACCAATTCGGGACAAATTAATAGAAATTTCACAAAAACTGGAGTCTACCAATGAAGAAATTTTTGTCCTTATTGATGCCAAGGATATTGATTTACAAAGGCTTCCTTGGCAAGAATGGAATATTTTTGAAAAATACTATCCTCAGACGGAAATTGCCCTGAGTCTGGCGAAAAGTTCAGATAAAACAACCATTAAGATTCTGCCAAAAAGCAAAAACATGAGAATTTTAGTTGTTGTGGGTAGAAGCGATGGTATTAATACTCAAGAAGATCTAGAAATAATTCAGGATTTAGAAAATCATGGAGCAAAAGTTGTTTGCTTAATCAAACCTACCCCTAGGTCATTATGTGAAGCTTTATGGGATGAGGAGGGTTACCATATTTTTGTATTCACAGGACATAGTGGAAGTGGAGATAATGGTACTATTGGTTGGATTGAGCTAAATGATAAACATAGCTTAAAGATAGAGCAGTTTAAAGAAGCTTTGCGAGAAGCAATAAATAGAGGTTTACAGTTAGCAATTTTTAATTCTTGTGATGGTTTAGGACTAGCCAATCAACTAGCACAATTAAACTTACCTCATTCCATTGTCATGCGCGAGCCGGTACCAGATCTGGTCGCGGTAGAATTTTTTAAATATTTTTTCAACGAATTTTATAATAATAAATCTATTTTTAATGCAGTCCACACAGCACGCAAACACTTAGAACATTTCCAGTTAGATTATTTTAATGATGATTGTTTCCCTGGTGCAACTTGGCTACCAATAATTTGCGTGTTACCAGATGTAGATACATTAAATTGGCAAGAAATGACTGACGGGAAAAAATTTAATTCAATGATATTCAGGAAAAGCAAAAAAACAAAAAAACGTAAGTATTTAATTACAAACCCGGGTTATTTCTTTTATATGAGCATACTTGCTGCGCTCATAGGTTCAACCCTATTTTATATTTATAAAACTCCTTTTACCATACCTCTTGGAGAAAAGCGGGTAGTAAAAAAGACAAACGAAAAAAGCGATTTTAGTTTTATAAGTCTTCCAAAGGGAACATGGCGTTATGGAGGTAGTACTAGTTGGACTCCAATACGCGAAAGATTTGAGCAGACACTAAAAAGTACACATCCTCACTTCAAATTAAAATATACTACTTCCAGTACGGAACCTCCTGGTTCTGGGACTGGAATAAAAATGCTTTTGAATGGTGAGCTTGATTTTTCTCTATCTTCTCGGAGTCTAAAAGATAAAGAACGTCAAATAGCAAAAGAAAAAGGTTTTAAACTCATACAAATTCCTATTGCTGTTGACGGTATTGCTGTTGCTGTAAACCGCAATCTCAAAATTCCTGGTTTAACTGTTACCCAACTAAGGGATATTTACACCGGTAAAATTCGTAATTGGCGAGAATTGAGTGCTTTGGACTTACCAATAACACCCTATTCTCGTAATATAAAAGAATCAGGAACAGTTGATTTTTTTAAGCATAAAGTCCTTAGAGACCAAAATTTTGGTGATAACGTTAAATTTATTCCCACCACCACACAAGGGTTGAAAAATATAGCAGCTAATCCTGGAGGTATTTATTATGCAACAGCTTCAGAAGTTGTTCCCCAGTGCAATGTCAAGTCTTTGTCGTTGGGACGAAAATCTGACCATTTGATTTCTCCTTATCAAAAGCCCATTGTTCCATTTTCTGAGTGTCCGCAACAACGTAATCGAGTAGATATCAAAGTTTTTCAAAGTCATAGTTATCCGATATCGCGACCATTATATGTGATTACTAAAGTTGATGGAAATTCTGAACTGGATGTAACGGAAAAGCAAAATAAATACGAAGCTGCACAAGCTTATACAAAGTTATTTAATACAAATCAAGGACATACCTTAATTGAAGAAGCTGGATTTATTCCTATGAACCTGAAGAAATAAGTAATCTTTAATTAAATATGATGATTCACCTATGTGAGGGGGTATTATTAAATCTCTTGCCTAGGTGAATTCCTTTTAATTTGAGTTTGTTAAATTATTCTGACTTTAATTACTCCCAGTTCGCCCATTTAAAATCGAGTTAGAGAAATTGAGAAATTAAGAGAATGGGTGAAAAAGTAGCAAAAAGTGAAGTAATCATCTAGACGTTGCTCCTAAACTAGGAGTACGCCTCATACCTAATTTGTTTATAGAATCGATTATAAGGCTCAATCGTAAATGATAATTTGATGGCTAGAAAATTAATCAATCAAACCTGCTTCTCTTGCTCTGATCTGGGTTATGACTCGCAAATTTTTACCTTGATTTTTTAATTCTTCGCAATCTATATTCAAAGCTTCTTGTACTCTATCCCAGTAATGGCGAACCATGCGTTCCGATACGCACATATGTTTAGCAATTACTTTATCTTTAAATCCTTCTCGAAATGCGAGGTTTACCAGTTTAAGCCATTCTGGTTTGAGTTCTAAATTAGAATCAAGACATTTAATATCTTTAATATCTTTAATATAAGTTAATTGTTCTAAAGCCCAACTTACTCTAGTGATTAATTCCTCACTTGCAAGGGTTTTATCTGCAACAGTAAAACCTCCTATGTGAGAATAAATTTTTTGTTTAATGCGCACCAGCGATTTAATCTGTTCGCTGTGGATAACTATATTAAGTTTGGGATAATTATCGAGTAGATGAGTAAGAAAATTGATTCCTGTACTAGTCTGAGGAATTTCTCCAGGACTGTTTGGAAGCAAAATATCCATGACCACAAGGTCTATTTTTAATTTTGGAAATTTGTTGAGGATATCTTCAATACTTTGTGCAGTAAAAATCTTAGCATCTGGATAACAGGAGATTAGTAAATCTCTGGTTCTAATCAAAGATAATTCATGACCATCAACTAATAAAACGACAGGTGATGCTTTATCATTTAGATGTTTTTTCATGCTACATTTTCACTCAAAAAATCTTTAGTGGAACAAAATGAGAGACGGACTGGTGTTTAGTATTTTCCTGCAAGCATCTCTGCATAATTTGCTTATTGGCTAAAATCTATGACGAGCATTTATACTCTCATCTTAAGTATTGATTCTACTTTTGCCTTAGCCCCAAAATATAATTTATTTCAGAATACCTCATAAATAACATAAAAAAAGACTCATAAATCCTCTGTTAGTTCCCAACGATAAGATAATAAGCAGGAAATATATTTTAATTTTATACTTTTAATTACGTGTTATCCTTCTTAATCAGTAAGTATATACGTGTTTGTGAAGAGTATAAGATAAAAAAAGGCACTAGTGAACTAATAATTTTGCAAAAATTAAATACTCTAAGAGAATCAAAAAAATAATTTTGCAAATGTAAGGGATTTATACTTACTTTAACTTTTGCTCAACCTTTAATTTGGCATTATTCTGTACAAAATTAAAGAGAAATTAACTCTTGGAAAATAAATATATTTTTTCAGAATTTGTAATAATTCATTGCAGAATCAAACCTGGAATTGAAGATAGAAAAATTCAGAGTAACTTTCCAAGATTTATTTGCATCATCTATGAAGTAAGTTCCTAAAATCTAATAATGCTTAATTATGACAAAGTATTTTGGCGTGAAATTCGTATCAAGTTTCATTGTTTTAATTGGATTGAACACAAATCAAATTTTCAAGTTGAATGCGGTTGAATTAGGATATCGATATTACCTCTATCTGCCGGAAAATTAGGAATTTTTCATGTTTAATAATCAACGGTAGTCTCATATGGGAAATACCTGAGTAAGGGTAGCACTAAACTTGAAAAAGCTTTGCGTACTATATTTTTAATTTTATTTTCTATTTTGGTTAGGCTAATTCGGAGTATAAACGAGGTTAGTATATTTTCTGAGTGATAAATTTAATAAGTTTATTGTTTGTTGGTATAAGTCTTGTTTATTCTTAAATTAACAGCTATGTTATTCCGTAATCTTGCAAAATTAAGTACCTAAAATGACTCATTAATGAAGAATAAACATACTTGTCCTCTTATACCCTCTGATAATATTCAGAAAATTTTAGTAAACTGGAAAATAACCAATCAAAATAATTTTGTGACTAATGTTGCCACATGATTTTCTGACTGAGATCGCCCACCAGCATGAATTATCTCCAGAGCAAGAGGCTGTTTTTCTATTACGTTTAGGGAAAGGTCAAAGTTATGAAGAGATTGCTGCAGAACTAAGTACTTCTGCTGATGCTTGCTTAAAGCGAATGGGACAAGTTTACAAAAAACTAAATATTAGTGGGAGTAGTCGGGGTAAGGAAAATCGCCTCAGAATCTTTTTGAATAATAAATTAAGACAGTTAGAGTATCCTCAGAAAAACCTTGAAAAAGCTACGGCGAAAAAGAATATTGCTAATTTCTCACAAACTGAAGGAGAGTATACTTTTACTCCAAAGCCCGAAGAATTTCGTATTTTTCAAAACTTACCTGCAAGAGAATACACAGCTTTTGTTGGTCGCGAACGAGAAATTATCAGGTTGATGGAACTACTAAGTCCTCAACATTCTGCTCATTTAATTAGCGTTGATGGTATTGGTGGGGTAGGTAAAACAACTTTAGCAGTAGAAGTTGCTTATCGCTGCTTTGAAACCAGCTTAAATCAAGGTTTTATCTCAGATATCCCAACTTTTGAAGCAATAATTTTTACATCTGCAAAACAAAATCACTTAACTTCTATTGGTCTTTTACCAAGATTGACTCAGGAGCGTACCCTCAGAGAAATATGTCGAGAAATTGCTCGTACTTTAGATATTTCAGAAATTAGTAATTTACCTCTCCAAGAACAAATAGAGATAACTCGACAAAAATTATCTCAACTCAGGACTTTACTAATTGTTGATAATTTAGAAACCATTGAGGATAAGCAGGAAGTACTCTCCTTGCTTTATGATTTACCACCGACAGTCAAGGTGATTATTACCACCCGCGAGCAAGCTTTATTTGTACCTATTCGCCTAGGTTGTCTACCCCGAGAACATGGTTTACGCCTGATTCAACATGAAGCCAAAGAAAAAAGCGTAACGATAAATCCGACGGAATCTCAAGAATTATTTGATGGAGTCAGTGGTATTCCAGCAGCTATTATTTACGCTATCGGTCAGATTGCCGCAGGTTACATCCTTGAAGATGTTTTACCACAAATCAAAGATCCACAAGGAGATGTAGCTCGTTTTTGTTTTTCAGGCTCGGTAAATTCTTTGAAGAATCAGCCTCCTCATTATTTACTTATGACTCTATCGCTGTTCGTACAACCTGTAACTAGAGAGACAGCTGCTGGCGTAGCTTTTGAAAATTCAGATCCGATTATTACAAATCGAGGTCTGGCAAAATTACAGCAACTTTCTTTAGCTTATCAGCAGGAAGGGCGTTATGGTTTACTTAATCTTACCCGTGAGTACGCTTTAGCAGAATTAACTACCCACCGTGAATTTGCTCAAAAATTACGACAGCGATGGGTAAATTGGTACGTTAAATTTTCAGAGGCTTATGGAACTTCTAACTGGAAAGAATGGCATGTTGACTATGGTTATCTAGAAACTGAATGGGAAAATCTTCGGTGTGTGTTGGAGTGGTGTATGTTCCAAGGTCGCTATGCTGATTTCCTTGCAATTTGGCAACATATTAAAGGTTACGTTCATATTCGCGGTTATTGGGATGAACGTTTGGACTGGGCTGCTTGGTTAATTGAAGCAGCAAAACAAGCTGGTGATTGGTCTACAGCTGTGGAAGCAATATGCGATCGCGCATCTACTTTAATCAGAATTCGCCAAAAAAGTCAGTTAAAAGAAGGAGAAAAGCTTCTCCAAGAAGCTTGGCATCTACGTCATCATAAAACAATTAAGTTTCAATTAGATTTAGCTGCAAATATGGCAATTCTATATATTCAAGAGGGAAAATTGCAGCAAGCAAAAGAATGGTTAACCATAGAACAAGAATTATTACAGCAAGCTTCCTTATCGGATGTAGAATCTCAAGAACAACAAGTTCATATTCTTTATTACCAAGGACGAATATCTTATCAAAGTGGTGATTATGAAGAAAGTAAAATTATTTTCCAACAAGCATTGGAACAAGCTAAAAAAGTTGGATGGCAAAGAGCTACTGCAGCGATGCACAATTGGTTAGCAGATATTGCAGTAATATTAGGTAACCTCAAGGAAGCAAGGGAACTACTAGAATTGAGCTTACCAATGGCACAAAGACATAAAGATAAACGTAGCATTGCTTTTCATAAAGCAACATTTGCTAAATTAGAAAAACTAACAGGTAATTTAACCCAAGCGAAACGATTAGCGAAAGAGGCTGCTGAAGGTTTTGAAAGCCTTAAAATGGTTACAGAAGCAAAAGAAATGCAGTCTTTATTTTCTAATTAAAGCCTAAAGATTAGGAGCTAAAATAAAAAAGTATTTATGCTTTAAGGTTATATTTTAAAGCATATGAGAATATAAAACTATGAAAGTATTTGGAAATTTTCGTAACTAGATGCATCATCAGAAAATGAATATTTTGGTAAGTTAACACATGCCCCTATCTGCAGTGAAGCTTCGGAAGATATGGGTAAATCCACACAAGGTGCAGCCTCAAAATTAGTTTCCCCAAAAATATCCTCTGCAAATATTTCCATAAATAGATGTTTAGTTGTTATAAAAGCTCTTCTTACTTTTTGGCTTTCTACGATATCCTTTTTACTATCAGTCCAACGATGATGTAATAGGTATCCAAATAGATAATGACAGTCCTGAATATATTGGTATGTATTCACTAAAATATGTTCGTGCCACACTGCATCAATTTCTTTACTAGGAACTAACTCAAAATTGGGATAAAGATATTGAAGAGTTAAGAATTTTTTGTACCGCTTGATCGCTAATTGGGTTTTTTCTATATTCCACCCATAACCATATTCCGATGACATGAGTTTATCTGCGACTAATTGCAAATCTATTTTTTCTAGCTTATCTGCAAAAGTAGAAATATTCATTTGGTAATCCTAGGGAATAAATTTAATGTAATTGTGAAATATAAATAATCAGATGATTTCCTACCGAAAATTGCACTAACATTGTTATGAATAATTTGTGTTAGCGTGAATTTACTATTTAGTTATTCTGAGATGTAGATTAATTTAGTAAATTAATTTATTTATACCAGTTTATCTATATAGGTATCTATAGATTATTTTCTGTGATTGATATATACTGGAAAATAGATTCTTGGGAAACTATGATTCTTGGGAATATGATTTTTGGGAATGTGATTTTTGGGAATGTGATATTTTGAATTTCGCATATTTTTTTATTATCAAAATATCATTTACCGATAAAAATATATGAAAACATATCTGAATTAATACGTAGTAAAAATCATCTATTGATAGTTTATATATACACGAGAATAAATTAGGATTTCGGAATAATGAAAAGAACAATTTTTATTGATATTTTTGCTTAGTTTAGATATTGAATTTAGTTTGGATAGATGAAAATATTTGGTTCTTAATTCATAGCATTGGTAGGATAATAAATATATATCAATATGAATGTGAGCTTTTAATATAAGCCTTGAAAATAAGCCTTGGGAATAATACCAATTCAATAAATCATTGCAACAGATTCTCCGGTAGAGACGTACCAGAGGCTAACGCCGACGCCGCAGGCTCTGGGTACGTCTCTACAAAATCTATCTGTCTCATTATTTTTCCAAATTGGTATAAGTTCTGAAAATAATATTTGAAAACAAACTTTAAGAATCAGCCTTAAAAAATAAATTTTACGTTTGCGGCTTGGAGAACTTTACCCAACTCTCAATTGCTAAAGCGATCGCAATAAATAAAACCATCAAACCTTGGATTGCATAAACAATAGTGACAGGTACACCAGCAACACTTTGCATAGCCCGCGCACCACTTTGTAAAGCACCGAAGAACAAGGAAATCAAAACTACAGCGATCGTACTACCACGACTAAGAAAAGCTATTGCGATCGCGTCAAAACCAAAACCGGGAGAAACCTGTTCAAATAAACGATATTTTAACCCCATAACCTCTGAAGCTCCAGCTAAACCAGCTAAACCACCGGCGAAAACCATGACCAAAATCATAGTGCGCTTTACAGGAATTCTTGCATAGCGAGATGCGATGGGATTAAATCCAACTGCCATAATTTGATAACCCAACGGTGTAAGCTCTAATAACACCCACATTATTATTGCGGCAATTAATGCTAACAAAATACCAATATGAACAAAACCTCCAGAAAAAATTACCGGTAAGCGTGCAGAATCTGCAATTAAAGGAGAATATGGGCTGGGTGCGTTAACTTCTTTGAGTGGATTTTGCACCAAATAACTAATTAAATTTACTGCAATATAATTTAGCAATAATGTAGCAATAACTTCATTTACACCTCGTATCGCTTTAAGGTAACCAGGGATTAAACCCCAAATTCCACCAAAAATAAAACCGGCGAAAAGCGCTAATGGAATGTGAATAAAAGCGGGTAAGCCGGAAATATATAGTCCAACTAAAGTGCTTCCTAACGCACCTAAATAGATTTGTCCTTCTCCACCTATGTTAAATAAACCTCCCCGTAAAGCGATCATGACTCCCAAGCTAGTAAATAGCAATGGTGTCATTTTTTTTAAAGTGTCACCAAACCCGAAGAAAGTAAAAAGAGATTGGTGAATTAGTTCAGTATACGCAGCTATTGGGCTAGCACCAGCGATCAAAATTAAGATCCCACCTATAAACAATGCCAACGCGATCGCTATTAAAGGTGAGAAAATCTTTAATAAAACCTGAGTACGATTATTTTCATTCATAAAAACAATAAGTATCTTAGTGGAAATATAAATTATCCAATAAGATACTTATTCATAAATGTAATTTTCTCTAAAAACTGGGGTGCTAGGATTCGAACCTAGGAATGCCGGGACCAAAACCCGGTGCCTTACCGCTTGGCGACACCCCAATGCTATTTCCTGTATAAACATATCAGCTACTTTCAGAAACTGTCAAGGGTTTTTGGAGGAAATTATATTTTTTTGAGGATTATTTTTATTTGGAAGCGAAAAATTAGCAAAAGAGAGAGGCGCTTGGATTAAGTTTTATGAACTTATGTGAAACATTTACCAATCCAAGACTGGATTTTCCTCAACTTTTCCGGATTTTTCTGTAAAGGATAAGCCTTACACTGAATCTAAAAGAACCTTCTTTCTGTTTTAAAAGTCAACCCGCATTCCCAATCCAGTTTGTATGATCGAAGCTGTATTTCATAGGGTTGGCTTTCTTTATTTCTCTGAGCGAACAGTTTCGGGAAGGTGGTAGTTTTTGGAGCATTGGATATAGAACTACGCAAATAGCTTACTCCTATCTCGGTAGAAGGTTAATTAACGGTTAACTAATTGGGCGATAGAGAAGAAGTGTAGGAATGTGCCAAGAGGAAGAGACAATTGCTGCAGATATACCTTCAGAAATAAATTTATTGACCTACATCAATGTAGAATATTACGTCAATACAAAAAACAATTAAAAAGTATTTATTGAAAAGTATTGATAGCTAACGCCACAGTTTTTCAATTATTTTTGCCTGTGAATATAAACTCCAAAAAACAACCAATTTATGGGTAATATAACTAGCAGAGGAAAAACTACTTAAAGTAAGAGAATAGACAATAAAAATTTGACGGCAAACTAAATAAGTAATTCGTATATCCGAAGTGAAATAATTTTTTGGATTTGGCTCTATTGGGTTAAAGCTAACTCCAAGGGATGATACAACTATTTTTTATAATCTAGATAAATAAAATTTAATTAGAGAATTTAAAATGGCAAACAAGGCGCTATTGATTGGAGTTAGCGAGTATAAACATGGTTTAGAGCAGCTACCAAGCACAGTAGATAATGTTGATATAGTACGACGAGTGTTATTAAGCTCGGAAGCTGGTCGTTTTGCAGAAGAAGATATCAAAGTATTGACAAATCCAAATCTACAAATGATGGAGGAAGAGATTGAAAACCTATTTCTTTACCCTCAAAGTGGTGATTTGATTTTCTTCTTTTACTCCGGTCATTGTATTCAAGATAGTGGAGGTAAACTTTACCTTTCAAGTAGTACAACGCGTAGAAGTTACACTGGGGATTTGATTCGCTCCTCTGCATTAGCTGCCGGAATATTACATGAAAGCATGAACCGCAGTTCTTCCAAACGACAAATCGTCATCCTTGACAGTCACTTTACGGATATTCATGGGGAAAGTTCAGAAAGCAACAATGTTGTTAATGCAACCATGCAACAGTCAGTTACTGTAAGGGGAGCAGCAGTTGTTACTGATAACCTTCCCCAACCATATTTATTTGCCCCAGATGTTTCAGAGCTATTAATTTATCACCGCTATTTAGTAGAAGGTATTGAAAAAATTATTGTCGATAAAAATGAAGATGCTTACTTTTATATTGATGATTTGCATGAATATGTTATTAAAAAACTTCAGGAAAACTCCCCAAGCATAACCCCGAAGTTTTCTCCGATTGAGCTTGGAAATCATAAGATTCTACAAGCGAAATTGCCTGCTGATTTTGGTAAGTCAAAAGACAAACAAGAGTTTTACCCTGTGAAGCAACAGTTAGTTTCTACAGAGGAAATCGGAGAGAGGGAACTATCATCAAAAGAATTATCTCCAGCATCTTTGGTCGAAAAACTTTCAGCAAAAATTAAGACTCAGTCGTTTGAGTTTGAGTTTGCAACCATAGCCTATGTTAGATCGCGCTTTTTAGGAATGGGGAAAACCTGCGAGCTTTATAAGAAAAAAGGAACAGCCGAATTTTTTACTTTAGATTTAGGCAAGGGTGTAATAAAGGAGATGGTAGCAATTCCCGGCGGTCAATTTATGATGGGTTCGCCAGCATGGGAGTTAGAAAGATTAGAGAATGAAGGACCACTACAAACTGTCATGGTGGAATCATTTTTTATGGGTAAGTTTACTGTAACCCAAGCTCAATGGGCACGTGTTGCTAGTTTCCCCAAACTTAAAATTGACTTAGATCCAGATCCATCATATTTTAAGGGTCTGGCTCGACCCGTTGAAAAGGTATCCTGGAACGATGTGCAGGAGTTTTGTGCCAGATTAAGTATTCACACTGAGATGAATATGCGCTTACCTACGGAAGCTGAATGGGAATATGCTTGTAGAGCCAGAACAACGACTCCATTTTATTTTGGTGAAACAATCTCGATGAACTTGGCAAATTATCGAGGAACGGATTGGGCTGATGAGGATATAGAGTATAAAGGTAGTTATGCCGGAGGTCCCAAAGGTAAATATCGCCAGCAAACAACAGATGTTGGTATTTTTCCTGCAAATCCCTTTGGTTTATATGATATGCACGGTAATGTATGGGAGTGGTGTCAAGATGACTGGCGCGAAAACTATGATATTACCCTCCCAGACAGCACAGCTAATATAGAATTTAGCGAAACTAGAAGGAAAGTACTGCGTGGTGGTTCGTGGCACAGTTTTCCTGATTCCTGTCGTTCTGCTAGTCGCTTAAGGGGTATACCAGACAGTAATCCTTATCACATCGGCTTGCGAGTAGTTTGTGATGGTTTTGCAGAATGAGCAGTTATCAGTTTATGGCTAACGCCACGCCCTTAAGGGCTACAGTTAATGGGCAATACTTACAGTACGCTTACGCTAGGTATTGCAAATTACGAATTACGAACTACTCCTGCTGTTCTTGTTCTCCAGATGGTAATGTAGGTACTTCTTGAACCGCAGGTTGGGTCACTTCTGGTTCGGGATTGAGTAATCTTTCCCATCTACGAATTTGGTCTCTAGCAGAATAATAAGCGGCAGTTCCTCGCGGTACCAATCTAGCAGTTTCAATGGCTCGAACAATATCAGAATTTCCTTGAAAGCGAGCAATATCTAATATTTGCCGACTCCATTGTTCGATCGCTGGATTAGCATCAGTGCGGAGGAAACTTGTTCTCGGTATTCTTCGTGCAATTCGAATGGCTTGTGATAAGGAATTTGCTGTTCCTCTCTGTGCAATAGCCTTTGCTTGTTGCCAATTATCTCTGGCTTGAATTTCTCTTCGCCAACCTACGATATATCTTTGAGCTTCTCCATGTAGCGCCCTTCCCCGACCAATTTGTTGGGCAATGTTAATTGCTTCTGTTAAGTTACCATTGCGTGCAACAGCCCTTGCTCGATCTAAGTAAGGTTGGTCTTGAATGCGCTGAACCTTCGCTCGCCATTTACGAACTTTGCGACGCGCTTCTGGATACAAAGCACGACCTCGTCGAATTTGACTTGCTTCAGCGATCGCAGCTTCTAAGGAGTTAATATCCTGTAGAATTGCTAGTTGATCTGCTCGATCTAAATATGGTCTATCCTCAATTGTTTGTACCCGCGCACGCCAATTATTTATCTCCCGTCTAGCTTCTCGAGAGCGGGGATTGCTTGCAGGTATTAATTGAGCTTCTGCGATCGCAGCATTTAGATCGACTAATGTACCTTGTAGTGCCAAAGTCCGCGCCTTTTCTAAGCGCCCAACATCCTCAATTTCCAATTGCCAGCGAGAAATTAATCGCTGAGCTTCCTGATAATTACTTCTAGAACTATCAATTTGTTGGGCTTGAGAAATTGCTAATTCCAAACCGGATACGCTTCCAGTCCAAGCACTTCTTTGAGCATCAGCCAAAGCAATAAAGTCTTCAACTTCTGTCTGCAGATCTGGAATTTCAGGAATTTTTTGAGCAATGTATATTGCTTCATCAGCATCTTTTTGCTCAATTTTTGCCTTAGCAAGTTCTAACATCCGGCGTCCAAATTTTGGTATTGCTTCTTGCGCCTTCTGATAGATATAGCTATCTTTCTCAATCGCTTGTGCGGTCTCAATTGCTTGAAGAATTTTATCTATACTTTTACCCTTAACCGCATCTTCAGCTTGTGCTAACTTAGTTCCATCTTCCCGTGATTTTGTTATGATGTTATTTAATTCATCATACTTAATAGTCGTCCAATACCGATTATTCAAGCGTAACAGTTTAGCAGCGCTCATAAATGCCTGTTGCCAGCGTGCTTCCCGCAGATGATCTTCCGTATTTTTGTAGATGTCATTTGCATCTGACCAAGTGGAACGCCAATCGGCTATTTTATTTTCTACCAATTTATACGCAGGCATATCATCCGGTATTCTGCGAGCAGTTGCAATCGCCTGTTCTATTTTCCCTTCTTGAAAGCTTTCGTCTGCTAATTCCAAAATCTCCTGGGACCATAATTTTAAGCTTGTTTCAATTTCTGACCTCAGGGGGTGATTTTGAGGTAAATGTTTAACCAAGGAAATTGCTTGTAGCAGATCGTTAACTGTATTCTTAGAAGCTGCTATTTGAGCACAATGTATCCGTACAGAAGCACTGGCGAGAGGCCAAAAAATTGACGGACAGTTGGGAGCAGAAGGCAACTTCAAAAGCATCGACATTGCCATGAAAGCAATTGTACCAGGGACAAAAGTGAGCAAAACTGCCCACAAAACCCAACTTTTTAAGAAACCTGGTATTTTCGTAACTTTACTTTTATGTTTTGAAGCTGCGGAAATATCTTTCGATACAGCTTTTTCCAGACTATTCTGTTTTTGTTGTTGTGCTGATTGTGAGGTTGAACCAGTAGTAGGTATACCAGAACCGTAAACCTGACCGGATTGGTTAACCTGGGACAATCCATCTATTCCCTGTGATTCTCCTGCTCGGGCTGGCGGCCAATTTTCTGGAATTTCCCGCTCTGTCATTTTCCCACACCAAAATAATTATTTAACGGTTTTATCTTTTAAAATCTAATTTTTGTTGTTGCCATAGTAACTTTCTCTAGATAGAAAAAGCTACCTTAAATTTTAAAGCTTGTATTTCCACAGATACCATTAACAAAGGGAAATCACAGTTCCCTTTTATACTTTATCCTTGGGAAGCCGAGGATTCTGCCTGTAAATCTACAATTAACTGTGATAAATGCTCCTTATTTGCCTGGTAAACTGTACCACAAAAATCGCAGGTTGCTTCTGCACCATCATCTTTAATAATCATATCTTGAAGTTCAGCTTCTCCTAACATTTTTAATGCTCCTAAAACTCTCTCAAAAGAGCATTTACAGTTGAAACGCAATATTTGGGTATCGGGGAAAATTTGTAATCCCATATCTCCCAACAAATCGTGAAAAATTTCCACTAAATTTTTGCCAGATTGTAATAAAGGTGTGAATCCAGATAGTCCAGCAACGCGGGATTCCAACTTGGTAACAAGGGCTTCATCTCTTGCAGCTTTTGGTAATACTTGGATTAAAAGACCACCTGCGGCGGTTACTCCAGTAGAATCAACAAAAACTCCCACCACTAAAGCTGAAGGGGTTTGTTCGGAATTTAAAAGATAATGAGCAACATCATCACCAATTTCCCCAGATACTAATTCAACGGTGCTCGAATAAGGATATCCATAGCCAACATCACGAACTACGTAGAGATAGCCATCACCTACAGCACGACCAACATCTAACTTACCAATATTATTTAGGGGCAATTCGATAGATGGATTCTCCACAAATCCACGTACGGTTCCATCCAAACCGGCATCAACAAGTATACCGCCCAGTGGACCATCACCTTTAACTCTTACATTGACCCTTGATTCTTGACGTTTCATGTTGGAAGCCATTAATAAGCCTGAAGTCATTGTCCTACCCAATGCGGCTGTTGCCACATACGACAATTTATGACGTACTCTTGCTTCTTCACTTAAGCGTGTTGTAATCGCCCCAACGACCCTAATACCATCATCTGCTGCTGTTGCACGAATTAAGTGATCCGCCATGTGACAAATAACCTTACATTTCTTAACAAGTTCAATATACCTATTTTAAATTCTCATTCACAATAATTTGGGATTGGGGTGAGCCCGCGCCTAACGGCGTTAGCATAGCGTGGCGTTAGCCATATGGGGATTGGGGATTGGCGACTGGCGACTGGCGACTGGAGACTGGGGATTAGGTATTGGGTTTAAATTCTGGCAGTTATTTCTCAAGTTTTGATGATGATATTATTCGAATAGTATTTCAGTATAACAAATCAATTTATTTGCTGTGTCTTTGCGCCAACCTGTGGGTGTTGAAAATCATATACTAAAACTAAGGACTGAATTGATAGCTCTGTCTGGCTTTGAGGGATTTTTGCTCGTTATGAGGTTGGCGCAAATCCTGAAATCCTTTACTTGTAATAGTTTGAGCCATTTTTGGAAGTTATGTTATTGACAAGTCTTTGGCTGAAACAATATTTTAGACGAGGTTGGCGCAAATGTACCTCGAAAACTAAATATAGTAGGGCTTCTACAGAGAACTGTTGAATGTTGAAACACCATAAAATCCCTATCAGGAATTGAAACAATTATTTTATCTGACTGAGCAATTTCGAGTATTTGTTGAAACACTATAAAATCCCTATCAGGGATTGAAACAATTATTTAAAACAGCTTAATAACAGAAAATTATTCTTGATTCCAACTCCTGAATTTCGCCCCTGCAAACTTGGATTCAGGTAAATCCCAAAACTCAACACGCTTTTGTAACCAACCTTCTTTCAAATAATCAGTAATAGCTTGATTTACTTTGTTGCGCAATTCAGCATATTGCAAACCTTTCGGCATCACAACAGATAATGGTTCTGTGGAAATTCTGGTTTCAAGAATTTGATAACTTGGATCTTCCTTGACCCACCCCGCAAGGATGCTAGAATCTGCTGCAAACGCAACAGCTTGATTTTTATCCAAAATCTCTTTAGCTTCCGAGTATGAACTTACTCCGACTAATTTAGCCTCAGGTAAATAGTAACGCACCGGAGCAATGGTACTGGATTTCTCAAGTACAGCAATTTTCTGTTTTTGTAAATCTGTTAATTTTTGAATTGAAGCGTTTTTTGTAATTAATACTGTACCGTCAAAATAGTAAGGGAAACTAAAACTTACTATTCGCGATCGCGACTCAGTAGCTGTAACTCTAGCAATAGCAAGATCGAATTTATTATCCACAACTACTGAAAGACGCTCTCGATTCCCTACCGGTTGAAGCTTTATTGAATCGGGTTGATTGAGTAAGTCTGATCCTAAACGCCTAGCTAAATCAATTTCCAGTCCCTGGAGTTCGCCCTTTGAATCTTTAAATCCCAACAGAGGTAAATTGTCTTTGACAGCAATTGTAATATAACCTCGTTCTTGAATTTTTTTAAACTCGGCAGCAGATGCTACAAGTCCATTATCTGCAAATACAAAGAAAAAGGTTAACAAACAAATTATCGCCGTCACTAGTAGCAGATGTAACGGATTAAACCTTTTTAAATTGTAAAATCCGTTATTCATCCGTTACTCCTTTTATGCTTTAGCTTGACCGGCTATTTCAGCAATTTTACCGAAACCTTCCGGGTCTAAAACTGCCATCTGAGCCAACATTTTACGGTTAATTTGAACGTTAGCTTTCTTCAGACTGCCCATAAACTGACTGTAGCTCATACCATGTTGGCGAACAGCAGCGTTAATTCGGGTAATCCACAGACGACGGAAATCACGCTTACGCTTCTTACGATCGCGATAAGCATAGCGTAACGCCTTCATTACCTGTTGGTTCGCAGTTCTAAATAAAGTTGAATGGGAACCGCGAAAACCTTTAGCTAACTTGAGAATCTTTTTGCGGCGTTTGCGAGCAACATTACCGCGCTTTACTCTTGTCATAATTCAATCCTTTTTTTATTTAATACTTCCTTATGAGACTTACAAATATGGAAGCATACCACGAACGTTATCAGCATCGCGCTCATTTACGATCACTGTTTTTGATAGCTTGCGTTTTTTACCAGTAGTTTTCTTTTCCAGAAGGTGATTCTTGAAAGCTTTACGGCGGACAATTTTACCGCTACCAGTAACGCGGAACCTTTTTGCTGCTGCTTTGCGACTCTTGAGTTTGGGCATTATTTTGTTTTATGTCAACACGATCCATCATTATAAAACAAGAAAATGGAAACAATGCTAACCAAGGATGAATTACTGGTGCAATTGGATGTGATTCAACTCCAAATTGATTGGATTCTACTTCCAAGCAACGCGATCCGATTCCCAACTGAAACATATTAATAGATGCATCCTGTAGGTGAAATGGTTGTGTAATTCGGCAGTATTTACTACTAAAACTCTGTACAAGCAAGTTTGCTTGAGCTTTTACAGGCTTAAGCTTTTACAGTATGAACTGCTCGGACTAATTCTTTAGTTCAGGATCGCGGGGGAATCGATTCTAAATCTATAAAACTTAAAAATAACAAGGAGGTATTTTATCCTTTTTATCTTGGAAAATCTTATTAGATACTTCCAAAAAATAATTTATGGATAAAAACTTTAGGATGATAATTATATACTTAATAATTATTTAGTGCTTGCAAAAAAATAAAATTCTTCCCTTTCAACGGGAAGATTAAATCATGGAGATTTAAACATGAAGCTATAAAGCATTTGTTAACCATCACAGGTATAAATTTTGTAAATATACGTTAAGAAGTAAAATCTACAAGTTGACCTACGAATTATCGACGCGTTCTTGATACAGACTTTGAACTAAATTTTCCAATTGTGCTTCTGGACAACAATCAATTAAAGCTTCAAAAGCATCGAATAATTTTGCCGCACCATCACCTAACAATGGACTTAGTCCCCAAACATCCTGCACCCAGTCTTGAGGTAGTGTGTCTTCAAAAATCATTCGTTCTAGAAGTTGCTTTGCTTCTTCCTTGGAAATGGACATAGGATTTACGTGCAATTTGAGGGATAAATACTCGAAAACTAAGAATAAACCGGAATTTGAAAAAATTGAAATTTTAATTATCCCATTAAATTGTTAAGAACTGAAAATCAGTAATTAATTATTACTTGTTGTTAACTGAAGTTATTTGTTACGGGTAAAACTTTTCTGATTCCTCCAACCCCTCCTAAATTTACCTGGTTGGGAAATTTGAATTATTTTCCGAATGAGACTAAGAGGTCAAAGTTAAACAAATTGAGAACTAGCTGCTCGATAACTAGCAGTGCTTTTAATTTATCTTGAGACTTGAAATCTGAGATTTGATATTTCACATTTATAAATGAGTTTCTGCTCTAACTCCAAGGAAACATAAGCACCAAGAATACTCCTCCTAGAAAGATATGCTTAATGCTGAATAATTCCAGCTTCAAGAAGCTGAACTACTAGCAAATAAAGGCTGGTAACCGTGAATATTTCTTCGAAGGATGTCACATCTACGCATGAATAAAAGCCTAATACACTAATATTTTT
>NZ_JASJDK010000145.1 GCF_030065675.1 Mastigocoleus sp. MO_188.B34
ATTCTACAATTCAATTTAATCCCACTACCAATCTTCCAGATCCCAGCATACCCCAACCCCAACAAGTAACACCTTTGGGAAGTAGTTTTCCACCTCCCATTTTTCAAGATCAATTAGTTTCCGTTCAAGGGGTTCATGCTACTGGTTTGCCAGTTGACGAATGTGAATATTTAACCGTAGGTGCGGGTTTAGGAAGTTTTATTTATGTAGATCTATTAAGACTAGGTGGAGTCAAAACGGAAAAAATAATTGCTTTGGGGTTGGACGATAAGCCTTATAATCGCTATAAGTGCTTGTGTTTAAATTCACAAATTCCTTTACACGAAAGACTGCGCTCTAATTCCGACTCTTGCCCTGATAACATTTGGGGATGGCCTAGTTATGCTTTGCGGGAAGCTTGGCATGATTTTACTAAGGGTCAAATAAATAATTCTGCTCAATACTTGTGGAAAGTTTTTGCTGAACCAACCTTTGTTGAAACCTACACCCCCCGTGCTGGAAATGTATTCGACTCCATCGATCGGGAAGTCAAAAGAATTGGCTGGGAGCGAATGTATCGCTACGGACGAGTTAGAGCAATTCGTAAAACTGATGATGGCAGATATTGTATTGCTTATTCTCGCGGTCGAGGAGATCATGCTTTTATTGTTTGCCGTTATCTGCATTTAGCAACAGGTTACCCAGCAATTCAGTTTTTACACGACCTGCAAGCATATCGAGAAAAGTATCGAGACTTTAAATCTGTCGTTAATGCATATGAGGATCATAACCACGTTTATCAAAAACTAGAAAGTCAAGGAGGAAAAGTATTAATCCGAGGACGAGGTATTGTTGCTTCTCGAATTATTCAACGCATTTATGAGGCTAGAAAGAAAAATCCTCATATTACTATTTTGCATTTAATGCGATCGCCAAAACCACAAGGTAATAAATTTGCTGGGGTGCAACGTCCTGTTAAACATCATTTTGAATTTCAACCCTTTAATTGGCCTAAAGCCTGTTGGGGTGGGGATCTGCGCGTCATGTTAGAAAAAGCTTCCCCTGACGAACGCCAGAGCTTACTAGCCCAGTGGGGCGGAACAACTACCGCCGATCGAATTGATTGGCAAAATATTACAGAAGAAGGCTTAAGTGAAGGTTGGTACAAAATCGAATTTGGCAAGGTAACCAAAGTAGAACGGGATGCCCAAAATCGTACTATTACCCACATCGAAGAAAAAGGTTTTGGGGAAACAACCTTAGATGCAGATTTTATTATTGATGCTACAGGACTTGATGCCAAGGTAGAAGCGAATCCATTACTGGATGATTTTGTCAAACATTATCATTTGCCATTGAATAAAATGGGGCGTTTAGAAGTAGCCAATGATTTTGAGTTATTGGAAATGCGCAATCAGAAGGGCAAAATGTATGCCGCTGGAGCAATTACTTTAGGTGGACCATATGCTGCGGTTGATAGCTTTTTGGGTTTGCAATATTGCGCTTTGCGTACCGTAGATGCCCTTGCTAAGTCCCGCGCTTCTAATTTGCAACGCCTTAATATTTTTTCGTCTTTTGGTCAATGGTTGAAGTGGGCTTTGAACCAGTCCCCATCCTAAATTTATTAAAATTCGTTATTTGGCTGATTACTTACTGGATATTACTTTTTACAGATTAAGATACTGTAAGCTTATATATTTTTCCTGAAAAGCTAAGATTTAAACTTCGATATACCGATACAATATTGAATATCAACTTGTTTATTAACACAATTAATCTATAAGTTAGCTATTTCTTATTTAAAGTAAATATAAAATTAATTATTAACGGTGTAGAAATATATAGAATTGTTTAAAGATATAAAGTACGATCCTATAGTATGCAATTACTCCAAACATCATCCTCAATGCAGCTATCTCTAAGCAAGAAACGCGTTCAGCCATTGAAGATCGTAGCCCTGGGTGATAGTTTAGTGTACGGTTTTGGCGATACAGAAGGAGGAGGTTGGGTTGAAAGGCTGAGGCGCAGTTGGATGCAACCCAGTAGTCCAGGTCATGTAATATACAATTTGGGAGTAAGGGGCGATCGCATAGGGCAAGTTGCCAAAAGATTAGAAGTCGAATTTCGTCACCGTGGAGAATTACGCAACCGCGTTCCCGACATGATTATTCTCTCCGTAGGAGTAAACGATTCTGCAAGGGTGGGTCGTCCGAATGGGAAGAATTATACTGATTTTGCAGTATTTGAAACTGAGATAGCTTCATTATTAGAACAAGCAAGTTTACTTTGTCCGGTATTATTTGTTGGTATGGTACCAGTAGATGAAACTAAAATGCCATTTATGGATTGTTTGTATTACAACCATAGCGATCAATATCGTTATAAAGAAGCAATTCGGCTAGCCTGTATTAAAAAAGGAATTCCCTACCTGGATATTTTTCAGAAGTGGATTGGCTTCAGTGAAGAGTGGAGAACAGAACGCTTAAGTACGGATGGACTACACCCAAATGTTACAGGGTACAGGGAGTTACTAGAAGAGGTTTTAAACTGGAGCGCGATCGCCAAGTATAATTACAATTCTCACCATGCTACTAATTTTCATGAACTGTAATTTTCATGAAGCCTAATGTATTAGTTTTATTGTTTATTAGTTTTATTGTTTATTAGCTCTGATTTTCATGAACTCTGATTCTTATGAATTTTGGCTCTCATGATTAATAATCACTAATATTCTCCCAGTGTCAGCACGCTTCATATAAGTTTTATCCCACTTATTTGGCAAATTTTCACTTCGTTTGACCGTCAAGGAAATGGTTATAGCCAATTTTGGTCGGAATATTTTTAGTGACAAATTTTCTCTATTTAAAAGAATTATTTTATAGCTTGATATCTGTTGCTTAAAAGCTGTGACCTGATATCTGCAAAATGAATAACAAATTGAGAATAAATTAATTTATATTTATTTTTGCCGATTTAGCTTGCAGAAAATACCTTTGCCTTGCTGTAATTTTTGATAATAGATACTTTAGCTTTGTATTTAAGTTTTAAAAATTACCTTATATGACTCCCACTTTATTTGGTCGCTGGCAAACTCGAATATTACTTTTTGCAACTGCTGGGGTATTAGTATCCTTACCCTTTGCAATGGGTTTAGTTGGTTTTGAGCGAAGTATGATTTATTTTTTCGTACTTTTTTATGTCGCTCTTTTTGGTATATTGTGGGATGTAGTGTACGATAGAATTCAAAAATCTCGCTGGGATAGGGATTGGCCTGCAATATACCAATTCTTCGCAGGTGTTTGGGAAATGTTTTTTGTTTTCTGTGGTGTTAAAATTATTGGTTTACCGGCAGTTTCTAAAGACTTACCAATATTAGGTTTTTTTGTCCACTATATTAGTGTTTGGCTAACAATTTTTGTTGTATCTCAAAGCCTGATGCGAATTTTATTTGTCCGTTGGCGTTTTCGAGGTGGTCAATGGCTATAGTGGCTTTGTATAATTAGTTTTTGTAACGCTGTGTGAGTTTAAGATTTTTTTACTTCTATTTTATTGTGAATTAAATATTTCCCTTGAAGCATTTCCCTTAAAGCTAAAATATATGTTTTAAAAATATGTTTTAAAAACATGTTTTAAAACTGTATATCCATTAATTTATTTACTATTTTCAGTCTTGAAAATCTTCGACTTTTTAGGAATAATTATGCTTGTACTTAGTAATTCCTGCAGTAAATTTTATTTCTATCAATAAGCAGAAATCAAATTTTAAAGCATTACAAAATTCGCTGGGAAAATTGGCAAAGTTCTGTTTGTCCTACGGACACGAGACCTAACGTCGTAGACGCGCTAAAACCTTTAACTACTAAAATTTTGCTTGCGTTCCACAATACCCATAACGTTAATGTTTTGTAGGTGCAATCTGTTTTAGCTTGTGCAGAAAGCTACACATATTTTCACTCCATGATCACAACACTATTGTATGAAAAGGAGTAATAAATTAGACTGAATTGGCACAAATATTTTCTATATCCAATAAATAAGTTGATTTAAATAAAAGCAAGCTTTTTGAAGATTAAGAGAGTATTAGCAAGATTACTAATGCTCAGATATAACTATTTTTACATTTTGTATATTTAGGTACTAAAATATAGTTTACACTTGGTAATATGATCCCTTGTGTGGTTATACGTACACGTTGCAAATAAAAGTGAGTGCAACGATAAAAATTAATTAATAGAAAAGTGCGGGGAGAACAAAATGTCTAAAGTGTGGTGTAAGACTTTAATTCTAAGTCCAGTGGTCTTGGAATTATTTGCAATTGGAGTGACAGGTTTCAGTTCAGCTGCACAAGCAGAGGAAGCTTTGACACAAGAATCAAAAGCTCCCCAGTTAATCACTCAGTCTCAAACAAGTGACGACAGTGTTTTAGAACAAGTTAATAAATACGGGAGTGAAGGTACTAGAGCTAAAACTAAAAGTTCTTTATCCCAAGTTACATCGGTTTCTCAGTTTTCAGATGTTCAACCTACAGACTGGGCTTTTCAAGCTTTACAGTCCCTGGTTGAGCGCTATGGTTGTATTGCTGGTTATCCCAATGGTACATATCGCGGTAACCGAGCATTAACCCGTTATGAATTTGCTGCTGGTTTAAATGCTTGCTTGGATCGAATTAATGAATTAATCGCCACAGCTACAGCAGATTTGGTAACCAAAACCGATTTAGCGACTCTGCAACGTTTACAGGAAGAGTTTTCTGCTGAATTGGCGACTTTGCGTGGTCGGGTAGATGCTTTAGAAGCGCGTACTGCAGAGCTAGAAGCAAATCAGTTTTCTACGACAACTAAACTAGTTGGTGAAGTTATATTTGCAGCTACTGATAGCTTTGGCGAAAACGACAATAACAATACAGTTCTTCAAAATAGGGTTCGTCTAGACTTACAGACCAGTTTCACTGGTAAGGACATCTTACATACTCGACTCGCTTCTGGTAATGCAACCGGACTTGACATCCCCAATGGGAACGGAACATTCGAGGGGACTCAAACCTTTAACTTATCTCCTGGTAATGGTAATGATGTTGCAGTTGACTGGTTAGCATATTACTTCCCTGTTGGTAAATCTCAGGTTTACCTTGCTGCAACTGGAGGTATCCAAAGTGATTACGTTCCTACTGTAAATCCTTACTTTGAAGACTTTGATGGTGGTAATGGAGCTTTATCTACTTTTGCAAGTGAAAGTCCCATCTACCGAATCGGAGGTGGTGCTGGTGCTGGTGTCAACTTAGTTTTTGGTGAGGGTGGTGGAGTCCTCAAACCTAGTTCTTTAACTTTAGGCTACTTAGCATCTGAAGCTGCTGATTCCGATCTCGGTTCTGGTTTATTTGATGGTAACTATGCTGCATTAGCCCAGCTAAACTTCAGCTTTAGCGATCGCATATCCTTAGCTGCAACCTACGTCCATGGATATCATGGTACGGGTAGTGCTTTATTTGATGCAGGTGCTGTCGATAGTGCAGTTGTGGGAACTAGCCAAGCTAACTTTGTTGCTAATGATAATCCATATTCAAGTAATTCCTATGGTGTAGCATTAGCATTGAGACCAAGCAATAATATTTCACTTAGCGGCTTCCTATCTTATAGCGACATCACAGGCTTTGGTAGTAACGATGACAGTGAAGTTTGGAGTTATGGAGTCGGGGTCGCTCTACCTGACTTTGGTAAGAAGGGTAACCTGTTAGGAATTTTTGCTGGCGCTCAACCATATTTGGGAACTGCAGATGGAGAAAGACCATATCACATTGAAGGATTTTACCGGTATCGTTTAAACGATAACATTTCACTTACTCCTGGTGTGATTTGGTTAACAAACCCCGGTCAAAATTCTAATGACAATGATGATGCGGTGATTGGTACATTTAGAACAACCTTCACCTTCTAAAATTTCTGTAACCTTCTGGTACTTTAAAATCACTTTTGTGGAGATGTAGCATTACTACGTCTCCACTCTATATTATTTCCAAAAATTTTATTTCTTAGCGTAAGTTGCTAGTTGCTGGGTTATTTCTTTCGATCCCCTATCTTCATTGAAAAGGGCAAAATTAGCCCAAATATCCCTTTTTAAGGACATTTAGGGGATATAATGGTATTTTACTTATGATTAGAAATTTAAGTTGTTAGAGGTAAGTAAAATCCGCGTTTCAACCGTGCAATTTTAATATTGCAAGTTTTTTGTTTTTAAGTATAAACACTTGTGTGTTGAGTGAATTTTAAATCCTTAATATAAGTTATCAATATTACATTATCTTTATATAGCTTGATTTTCTGGTGTCATAATAATAGTTATAAATCATACAATCTTCAAAGTGGTAAAAATTGTCATGGATAATTTAGCATTGTTGATTAGTTATGCCGAGAACGAAAGAGATTCTGTTGTGAGTTCTCATGCTGGACAAACTGGAGGTGCCAAAAAACAAGGTTGGAAAAATCCTAAAGTATGGTTGAGTCTCGTAGCTTTCTGTTTATCTCTATTCACTGTCTGCTTATCTGGAGCCGTAGCAGAAGCTGCTCCTGTTAGAGTTAATGCTCGTAGTGGGTTAAATGTCCGTACGAGACCAACTACGAGTTCTCGTGTAGTCACAACCTTGTATAACGGACAAGCTGTTAACACAAGTGGGCGTGTATATAGAGGCTGGGCACAACTTGATAATGGTGATTGGGTTGTTAAGAGATACTTGACTTACGTCAGTAGTGGTGGTGGTACCGGTGGTGGAAGTCGAGCCGCAAGAGTACAATCGGTGTATGGAGTAAATGTCCGTACTGGTCCGAATACTAGATCTAGGATAATCGACAGCTTAAGGAATGGAACTGAAGTAACAACAAGTGGTCGCACATCTGGTGACTGGGTTCAATTAGATAATGGTTATTGGATACATGGGGATTACTTAAGCTTCGGTCGCCGTTCTGGTGGTGGTACCGGTGGTGGTACTAGTACCTCCTTTATAAGGTATGTAAATTCGTATACTCATGGAGCAAATATCCGCAGTGGTCCAGGTACTAATTACAGTAAGGTTAATTACTTTTCTAATGGTACGCCACTGAGTCTTACTGGTCGTTCTTCTAATGGTTGGTATGAGCTTACTAGAGGTCGTGGTTGGATTGCTGGTAACTTACTTCGGGTTTAATGAAGGTATTTGACTGGTGGAACTTACGGGTATGTTTATAAAAAATCAAACAGGGTATGCTACTACAAAATTTAGATTTAGTTTGTTGACCAGGTCAAACTTAGCTAAAATGCAACATCTGAGTGGGTAGGTAACGGTATATTGGATTAATTTCAAATGCATACATATTATTAATATAATTCCCTCCAATAACTAAGATGTGGAGGGAGTTTTATTTATTGATGAGGAGGTTTTTTCCAGGGGATAGTGGGACTTCGCTCACAAGTTTCTCATATTATTTTCCTATAACTGTAATTGGTATAGGGAAGGAACTTATCAATATTGTCAATATTAATTTTGTTTTTTTAAATACTTTCATCATCAAATATACAGGCAAGTTACACCAATTTCCTAAATTCAAGGGACAGATGACATGCCAGGAATAGAATCACATCTTGTAATTGATTTTCAGAAGTGTAGCCTAATTAAATGAATTTGGTATTAGCAGAAATTAGCAATCTTCAAACCTTCATCACTTTCGACCTCAATTCCATGGTACACAGGCAGTGATTTTTTTCATTCTACATAGTAGAGGGTTTAAGAGATGAAACTACCTGCACCGAAAACTTTTCTCAGTAGATTTTTCGCTGAACCCCCTTTAGGTTGGGCACAACTGTGGCATAAAAAAATTCGTCTCTTGGTAGCTTTAACTGGTATTGCCTTTGCTGATATTATGATTTTTACCATGCTGGGGTTCAAAATGAGCATGTTTGGTGGTGCCACGAACCTACACAAGCAACTTGAGGGAGATTTGTTTTTAGTTAGTAATCGTGCCGAATATCTCGCCGATGGTCAGACCTTCTCTCGCCGTCATTTGTATCAAGCCGCAGCCATAGATGGAGTTAAATCAGCCAATCCTTTATACTTTTCTTTTAAAGCTTGGGTTAATCCTTGGAACAAGAAAATAACTAATGTAGCCATCATAGCTTTTGACCCTGTGCATCCAGTAATCGATTTGCCGGAAGTTAAGGGACAACTAGAGCAAATTAAACTACCGGATCAAGTGTTGTTTGACCGCCTATCCCACCCGAATTTGGGTCCTGTACCCGAGTACTTTGCTCAAAGAAAAACTATTACGACTGAAATATCTGGGCGCAGAATTAAGGTTGCTGGCATCTTTAGCCTGGGGAGTACTATTTTCATAAACGGGCACATTATCACCAGCGATTGGAATTATCTACGTCTATTTGGCTCAGACAGTATCGATAATTTGAGTCTTGGGATCTTGAAACTTGAGCCTGGTGCAGATTTGCAAACTGTAAAGAGGAATATCCAGACAGCTTTGCCCAAGGATGTTGAAGTGATGAGCCATAAAGAATTTATAAAATCTGAAGAAGATTTCTGGGCACAGGTTCCTGGCGGTATACTTTTCAACTTTGGTGTCGTGATGGGATTTATTGTCGGAGTAGTGATTGTTTATGAAGTGTTGTATGCAGACGTAAACGATCACTTAGCCGAGTATGCCACCCTCAAAGCCATTGGATATTCAGATATAAGACTTTTAATGGTTGTTTTTCAAGAAGGAATTATTCTCGCTGTGTTAGGGTTTAGTCCTGGTTTAATTGGTGCGACTGGCATATATGCCCTACTGGGACACCTGACGCGAATACCAGTTGTCATGCGAATTGATATTATTTGTCAAGTATTTATCATAACTGTATTTATCTGTTTGATATCAGCAGTAATTGCAATGCGAAAACTCCAGTCTGCCGATCCTGCAGATGTATTTTAATGTCAGATAACACAATTATCTTATCTTTCCTCACAACTTCTTCAAAATCTTTTCATAGACTCATAATAAAAAGGTTAATTATCTTTAATATGTAGACCTAGCAGAATTTACCTTGAGTCGGTAGCTTTAGGATTGTTGATGATTGACTGTTAAGTTCTATCGCAGTTACAGTATTACCGCTCTTCTAAATATTTAGTAAAAGCAATCTTAAAAACCACCCCCATGGATTTTATAAAACCCAGCAAGCAGTTGCATTTTTATATGTTTTGTCGGAATATATCAGCTGACCTTAGATATCTAAAATATCATGCACAAAGAATATATGGAGATTGTAGAAGGATTAATTGATAAATTGACATTATCTGCAATCTTAGAAATGTTAGAGCGAATATGCCACAAAAAAGCAGAAAATATGAGAACTCATTGGCAAGATGAGGCTTCGGCAAAGCTTTGGGAAAAAGCTGCTAGACAGATAGAACAGATAAATGTTGATGTTTGAGCACTTTTTGATACTTCTATACAATTGAGGATATTGAATCGTATCACCTTTTTCACCCAAGTGGATTCGTTGAACTAAGAATCCCCGTCCTCATAGGACGGCGGAGTATCAAAAATCAACCCATAAGAATGACCTTATCAATCACATGAATTACACCATTATCAGCTTCGATATCTGCCGCTAAAACTGTGGCATTTTTTACTTCAAATCCATTAGTACAATTAATATTAATAGTGGAGCCTTCCACAGAAGTTACAGTTTTCAATTTTGCTAAATCAGCTTGCATTAGTTTGCCTGGCACAACATGATACGTAAGAATTCTTGCTAGCTGGGGAGTATTTTGCAACAGAGTTTGAATAGTCCCTGGAGGTAATTTTGCAAAAGCTTCATTATTGGGTGCAAAAACTGTAAAAGGTCCAGTACTTTTTAATGTTTCTACTAAATTAGCAGTTTGTACAGCTTGAACTAGGGTACTAAAAGAGTCAGCACTAACAGCAATATCAATTATATCTGCCATCTTTTCACCATTAATCTAGTAAGTATTGTAAGGGGTTTGTGATTTGATTCTTTATTAATTGGTATGAATTCGGAATCTTAATTTAAGAGAAATTAATCCCAATAGTTACTAATTTTGTATCAAAACTCCCCTCGTACGCGATCAATAATAGCTAGAGGATTATTTGGTAAAATGTCACTTCTCCAAGCAACATGACCGTCAGGTCTAACTAAGACGTATGCTTTTTCATAAAGTTCAGCAATGTCAGGATTATCGATCGCATGTAATTTAAGAGGTAAACCCCGTTGTTCGCACGCTGTGACAAAAGTTTCTAACCCTTCTTTTCCTTTGAAGCTAAGTAATACAAATCCATGACCGAATAAATCTAAAGTTGATTTTCCGGGTTCTAGCCAACCATGGGGTGCGCGACAACCAGGGTAACTAGTTTGAGACCACTGGAAAGGATCTTCACTAGGTACATTAATATTATCTTCAATAACGATAGGGGACTGATAACGAAAGCCAAAATGAACTCCCGGAGCGTCGAATTCGCGCTTAACTCCACTACGTTCCATTCCTTCAGCCATTTTTTGACGTATTTCCCGACCTTGGGGAGAATCACTGGCGATCGCTGGAGGTATACTACGTTTTTGGGTGCGTTGAAGATTGGCGTTTGCTTGTTCCAAGTTTCGCACCGCGATGGGACGACGTTCAGTTTCGTAGGTATCGAGTATTTTGGAACCTCCCCAACCTTTGATGGTTGCAGCAAGTTTCCAACCCAAGTCAACTGCATCAGCGATACCGGTATTCATCCCGAAACCACCGGATGGTGAAAGCGTATGAGCGGAGTCACCAACAAAGAATATACGCCCGTCGCGGAAAGTTTCTGCGACCCGGTGAGTTAAACGCCATGGCATATTAGAAATAATTTTAAATGGGGTGTCAATGGATATGGCTGCTGCGATCGCTTCTTCTGCATCGTATATTTTGCCATCTTCCCGAGGTTTTAAAATTAGGCGATATTTACCTTTTCCATCTACAGCACGCAAAGGCTCTTGAATAGTTGGGTTGACTAAGAAGAAAACCATAGCATTATTTGTGCCTAGCAGATCGGGAAGTTCGGGTGCTTCAAAAACAACACTTTGAAATACTTGGGTTTCATGAAAAGTTTGAGCGCCGATTCCACATTGTTTGCGTATTTGGCTGCGAGCGCCATCACAAGCAATCATATATTGGGCTTCAATAGTTTCTGTGTTTCCAGATTTTGAACTTTCAGACTCTAAATTGGTTATTTGAGCAACTACACCTGTTTCATTTTGTGTGAAATTTTCTAAACGAGAAAGAAGTTTGAGATTTCCTTGGGGATATTTTCCGAGATAATTGATAAATTTGGGAGCAAACCAGTCTTGAGGACAAACCTGTTCGGTTTCTGGACTGTATTCGGGTAAAGACCGTTCTGCATAGGATGGAAACTTGATACGGAAAATTTCCTTTCCACCGACAGATGTAACCCATGCAACATCCAAAGTATGATCTTTCGGCCAACCTGCATTACGTATTACTTCAGAAATTCCCCAGCGACGGCAAAACTCCATCGATCTGGGACCGACGGTACTAACTTTAGGGTCAGTAACAACACCGTCAGTTTGTTCTAAAACAATACAATCTATACCTTGGTAGCGTAGTTCGGATGCGATCGCCATACCGACGGGACCACCACCGACGATTAAAACTTCTGTTTTGATAGTGTTCATGATTGAGAATTTGCGATTGGTAATGAGTAATAAGTAACGAGTAATGAGTAATGTTAGCGCAGCGGGGCGCGTAAGCGCACAGTAATGAGTAATGAGTTGCTACTTCTGAGTTCTGATTTCTGAGTTCTGATTTCTGAGTTCTGACTCCCTACTACTTCTACGTAAGTTTTTGAAAGAATTCGATATAAAACTCAAACATTTCTGAAACTGTTGTGGGAATCACCTCACACTGGCGAGAGCGTCGGGCTAAACTTTCAAACTCCCGTGATATGCTTTTATAAGCAACTTCTGGATCGGCGATATATATCGGCGTAGGTATTTCAAAAGATGGTCCTGCTGTTTTACCTCGTTTCCCAGAAGGTAAAGTCATTAATAATTCGCCCAGAGGACGCATCATACCGGTCATAATGTCAATGCTAGCGTTCATCAGTTTTGAACGTCTTAAACTTGTATAGGGATTTAAACCAAAGTGTTGCACCATTAATTGCATCATCAAGAAGTAGCAGCTATTGAAAATTTCCATTACTTCTCGGGTTTGAGGTACGGTAACAATATTAGAATGATAATCTTGATAGTTAAGGGTAGGGTTACGCAAGGAAGGATAAGCAGGATTCCAGGGTAGTAATCTTTGTGTAGAATTTTTTATAGAGTTTTTTGTTGAAATATGTTGTAAGTGCTGTTGGGAAAGCTTTTGTGCAATGCGTTGAAACTGCTGATAGTGGGATTTTTCAAACTTGGGTGAGTCTGGATCGCACCCTTCTCCCTGCTCGACGATGAAGTCGATCGCAAATAGAGCGCTTTCTACATCATCTACTTGGAATTGGAAGTGTGGGTGTTTTTTGTTAGTCTCCTCCCGTAAAAATAAATGATGTTCGCCTCCCGTATTACCTTTTTTAACAACAAATAAATCGGGAATAGTTTCGATTGCTTGTCTAATTTGACGATATAACTCGCTCAAGGAACCGTAACCATGTAAGTCATCGGCTTTGGGGTCTCCAAGTGCGACCTCATTAGTTAAATCTTCCTCTAAAAAATCAGGCATTTCAAATCGAATAAATCTTTGAATTGAGGAAGCATTCAAAGGTTCTAGAGCAAAATCGACTTCAATTGGGAAACGACGATTAATTTCACTGAAATTTGGTGTTGCAGCATAAAAAGGTTCTCCCATAGCCATTAAGATATTATTCACCATTAAGAAGTGAATCATTTCTTCATGACAAACTTCCAGAAGAACACCGCGCATTCCATAATCCCGGACTTCTTTTCCATCACCGCAAGCTAAATGTAATTGTTCTTGGGTCCATAAACCCCGACGCACGTACTCTTCACCTGTGACATAATTGGGTATGGAATAACCTGCATAGATATATTGCAACATCACTGCAACTTCTAACTCTGCAGCATGATGTAATGCGCTAACTAACTCTTCTCGTGTTTTTAATTCCCGTTGGATACTTTTGGGTTTTGGGGTTGATTCGGGGACATAACCCACTTGTTGTTGATTTCGCAAAAATTTACGCAGGAGCATGGCTTTAGGCTCTGACATATCCCTTGTTGGCGGCATATAATAGGTTTTGTTTTTATTTTTGGGATCTGACATTTGCCACATTAAACGAGAGTAAGTTTCAACTTTACATTTGTCAGCCAGACTAAAAACTTCTGCTTTCATAAAAGAGAAGCATTGTTCGTAGTAAGCCAAGATATGTTGATAAATAAAGTCAAAATCTACTGCTCTGTCGGGGGTTTGTGCTAGTAAATCCCAATCATCTGGTAATACCCGCAGGTTGAAGGAGCCTACACCAGACCAAAATCCTAGTTTATCCTCGTTGTCATAGGCTGTAATAGCTTCATTTATACCTAATTCATTTGTTTGAGTTGAAAGTAATACTCTTGCGGTACCTGGTTGGAAACCGCGTATGCTTACCCAAGTACGTCCATCCTCACCAGTAGAAATTCTGCATTTAGGGGAGAAATATCCAATTTCTTCTTGTTTCCCTGCTTTGAAGTGAACAATATCTATTTCATTGCTGGGGGGGTAATAAAATTCTTGACCAATATTACTTTGATCTCGCTCGAATTTATAACGAAGTTGGGGGAGTGCTTCTGGATTATAGAATTGTTGCAAGTAGATATTTTCAACTGCTTGGGGACGTCCTCTCACAAAGGAAAATACTTCCACTTCTACAGCATAATCTTTACCATTTTGCCAATCTGGATATTCAATGAATAGGCAAGCGTCATCTACAATAAGAGTTATTTCTTTCTCTCTAACTAAAATTTTTTGTTTCCCATCGGGTTGAGTTCCAACAATACATAAACCCTGACTTTCTATCTCGCCTTGAATATCTGCAAATTCTGCCGATAGGGGGATATCCATAATCCCACTATTGAGTTGATAAGCTTGTTTTTGGTAAAGTTCCTCGGGAATTTTAGCGATTAATCTTTGAGTATCAATTGTACGCAATTCTAAATCCCCTAACTTGACTTTACCCTCAATAGCATGGGTCGGACCTGGTCCTGGTTTGGGAGAGCGTCCAATACAGGGTACTGCTGCGATCGCATTTAAACTCACACCTTGGGGAGTAATTTTTAAACTCAGATTAGATAAATTTTGTTCTGATGACTTATCCCCAGTTAAAAGACTATCGGGAATCAAAAGACGACCGTGGGGATAACTTTTCATCTCTCCCACACACCACAAACCAATTGTGCCATGTAATTCCCAGAAACTCGGGGAATCGGGTTTGGTGGGAGTAGACATATTACTAATGCTAAACTGCACTACTAATCCCAAGACATTGTCTCGCTCCATCGCTTCTCGCAACAAGGATACAGTCGGTGAAAGTTCTGCTTCTTTCATCCAGAGAAAATCTGCTGCATTTTTATCTACTACGAATTGATATACCGCCGCTTTTTTAAATTCCTTATTTAGACAATGTTCTGGTAATTCCTGAATATAGTCAAAATTTTGCCAACGAGGAGCCTGAAGACCTTCTACATGTCCAGAAAACATATTTGGTAGCTCTCCAGCATCACCTTCTCTTCCAAAGGTAAGCTGTCCGAGCATAATTGTTGTTGTCCAATTGGAAGCCGGATCGCAATCAAATATCCGAGCGCGATTAACGGTGGTACCCAAATATTCATTGTAGTGACCCCACATATCAACCTTACGACCGACTACCAGATCGTTTTGGTCAATTTGTCCAAACTGACGTTGGGTACTAATAATTTTGGCATCAATTACAAAGTGACCATTTCCACCAAAATCCCAACCCATAGCCATGCTGAATGGACCATTATCATTATGTTGTCCTTCAGGGTTAAATTTTGGTCCTTTATTGTAAAGATATTCGTGATATTCAGATGCTTTATGACGGTAATCGAAAGGTTCACCGTTCATATAAGCAGTATTGGTACTTAAATCCACTTCTTTATTTTTATTTCCTGTGGGAGCGTGGATACGAGCAAAACCCTGAAAGTGTAAGCGAGGAAAGTCTAAAATACTCATTTTAAATATGGAAATGGAATGGGTAATTAGTAATTTCAATCGGTGATATATTTTTATTTAGTTAGTTATTAAAGTACTATGAAAAAAATCTAGAATCATTGAAAATGATAGTTATAGTAACTACATTATTTGATTAAATACTCCATAGTACCTGTTTAAGTATTTTTAAAATTATAATGATATATTATAAAACTAACTATTAAAACTAATTAATTAGAACTAAATAACTAAAAATAATTGGTTGTAATATAGGTCAATAAATCTAATTTATAAATGTGAAAAATATAATTAGTAGAAAGCGATAGAAGCACACTTTATCAAATCTTAATTCGGTGATTTTGACTTGGAAATTTTCAATAGGTTTTGTTATCGTGCATAAATTTCCCTTTCATACAATATTCTCCGTCGTAAATTACAAGCAAGACTATTGTGCTTCCTTAAAGTTACATAGAGTAAAGCAAATGATTTTTATGCACTTAACTCTTAACGACATTAGGTTATTTATTCGAATAACAAATCCCAAATACAAATCCCAAATACAAATTCTAAATACAAATTCCAAGAACAAGATTTATTTTATGCTGCAAAGGTGTTAATACTGTTTGTTCTCACCGGTAAGACACAAGAATCATCCAAAGACTTATCCAAACAGGGTTTGTGAACGACAATATCATATACGGCTTCAAGTGCAGACTCTAAAGAACCTTGAATCCATGCAGGAAAACGAGAACAATGTTCTCCAGCAAAGAAGAGAGTGTTTTGAGATCTTGCTGCTTCTAAATAATTGATTGTATGCTTCGACTCATCACCGTCCCAACGAATTGTACATCCACCAGCACTCCATTTGTAATTACCCCAAGCAATGGAAGCTTCATCTACAACCATTCCTTCTTGTTGAATTTCCGGGTGAATTTTTCCAACAACCTGTTTTACGTAATCATAACGTTCTTGCTCCAGCATTGCACCGATTTTATCGGCGTCATCACCAATGGTGTAACTTGCTAACATCGTGGTATTACCTTTTACTGAAGGATAGTAAGTTTGACGAACACCTTCACCACTAAAGGATGCTCCACCTCGAATTCCACCTTTCTCCCAAAATCTTTGAGCGCAATTAAATGCAACTTTGGTCGCAGGACAATAAACTGTGTTATGGATAGATTCCAATTTTTTGCGATCAAACCCAACTAACTCTAATTCCCTCAATACTGAGAAAGGAATAGTACATAACACATAGTCACAATTACGGCTATAGAATTCTCCATTTTCTTTTAAAGAAACTCTGACGCTACTTTTACAAATTTGTAAGCCAGTAACTTCTGTATTACACTTGATATTCCCTTTGATAGATGCAACGAGGCGATCGATGATTTGTTCTGTTCCTCCTGCTATTTGCAATAGGTCGTGACTGGTTTCAATTAAAATATCGCTGAGAAACATGTCCAGGTCTTGGGAGCATTTTGCCCGAAAACTAGGATTTTCCTTGATGAAATTTTGTAAATCGATGGTCTCGCCATCTTCACTAAAATAGGGTGTCAAATCTAACTGTTCCAATTCATCCATCAAGTGACTTTGCAAGTCCCGTTCCAGACTTTTTCTTAAGCTTTCAGGAGATATAGCATTAACAATCGTTTGTAACCAAGCGGCAAAGAATCTTGTTTGTTCGCTATAATGTTCATCCTTAAAGATACCTTGATACTGCTCTTGTAAAACTCTAGGTGCATCCTTTATGCGGAAAATTTTTCCTTCCATGTTCATCAAAGCGTTTTGTTCTTCAAAAACGGTGACAAACTTACAAAGTTTGTCACTTAATCCCATTTCTCGAACATAGTGGAGAGTATATTCATGATCCGAGGGGATACGCATTGCACCTAATTCCCCGTAAGCTGCATCTTCACCATCTCCAAAACGATAAGTCCAAATTCGACCACCGATGCGATCGCTAGCTTCAATAATTTCGACTGTGTGACCCAAACGTTCTAATTCATATGCTGCGACTAATCCTGCAATACCTGCACCGAGAATGAGAATTTTTTTACCTGTTGTATGATTCCTCAATCGACACATATCCAGCATTTTTTGAATATCCATAAGTCTGAACCTCTACCTGAGTACAATCTGTATTTCTTGATTTGCGGTTATCTGAGCGCCTCTTTTTATTCGTTAGAGAAAACCCAAATTTTTTATGCAATGAAGAAGGAGTAAACAAGAAAATGTTGAGAAATTTTTTGCTTCGGTGCTTAGTGTTATTGAATAATTAACAATCTTACAATTTTAGCTAAGTTTGTTTTTGAGCTTATGACAATCTTCTTTTTCCTGTATCCTATTTCCAATGCCCAATTCTTAATTTCAACATGTCCCGTCAAGGATATACCCTACCTGTTTTTGCTGTCGCAGCTGCTAAAGCTGCTTTATTACACCTGCAAAAGAGTCTAATTAATTGCAAAACTATTACCATTAATTTACTCCCTGAAACTGCAGATATTCCTATTCAACAGGTTGCAAATTTAGCAAATGATACTGCTTTAGCAATTACTAGTAGCGATCCAGGGGATAACTTAGATATAACCAGAAATACTCCGATTTGGGCTTGGGTCAAGTTACTACCGCGCGAAAATGAAGCAGAAGCATTAATTTTAGAAGCAGGTGAAGGTCTGGGAAAGACAGTGGATGGAGAAGCTGCAATTTACAGCTTTGCTCGTCGTTTGTTTGAGGCTAATGTTTCACCTTTAATTTTTCCAGATCGAACAGCTATTGTCAGAATTATCTTACCCGAAGGTTATCAATTAGCCCAACGTACCTCAAACGAAGCATTTGGGATTTTGGAAGGTTTAGCACTATTGGGAACTAGTGGTATTTCCCAACCTTTGAGTGCTGCTGACCATTTGGAGGAATTTCGCACCGTACTGCACGAGAAAGTAAAAAATTGTTCCGACTTAGTATTTTGTATTGGTAATAATGGTTTCTCAGTAGCCCAACGCTTATCAATTCCAGAATCAGCCATTATCCCTACGGGTAATTGGTTAGGTGCATTACTTGTGGAAGCAGGATTGTATAAAGCAAAATCGGTAACTTTATTGGGATATCAAGGAAAGTTAATTAAACTTGCAGGTGGGATTTTTAATACATCTTCTCATATTGCAGATGCCAAGCTAGAAATCATTGCAGCAGCTGTAGTTGAAGCTGGGGGAGACATACAAATAGTTCAAACTGTCTTACAAGCCAAAACGGCTGATGCTGCCTATAAGATTTTAGTGGGAGCCCAATTAGCAGATCGAGTTTTTGCTCTTTTGGCTGATAAAATTAGCGATCGCGCAAAGAAATATGTGCAAAAGTATGCCAATGTAGAGCTAAATGTAAAGGTTATTTTATTCGACCGTCAAGGAAATATTATTCATAATTTCCCGTAACGCACCATGCTAACTCGGTGCGTTAGATCATTTTTCAAATTAAATTTTATTTGTAATTCATTTTTTAGAGATTTTGAAACCATATTCATCCCGTTAGTAATTCCTAAAAAGTCATGAATTAAAGGGTTTTGACAGCTTTTTATTCAATCTCAAAACAGATGTAAAAATATGATACAAAATTTAATCAAGTATTTTAAAATCTCAATTGAAATCTAAACTTAAATCTAAATTTATCGATTTCAAGTATATTAAATGAAGCGTTTACTAATTCTTGGTGGAACAAAGGAAGCATCTCAATTAGCGATTAAAGCCGCAACTATTTCTAATCTAGAAGTAAGGTTATCTGTTGCAGGTCGTACGACTCAAGCTAGGTATCAAGTAGGAGTGACACGAGTTGGTGGTTTTGGTGGTGTTCCAGGCTTAATAAAATATTTGCAGGATGATGCAATTGATATCTTAATCGATGCAACTCATCCATTTGCAGGCAAAATATCTCTGCACGCAGCAGTCGCAGCACAGGAACTAGATTTACCCAGATTGATGTTGATTCGACCGGAATGGTTATTGCAAGCTGGAGATAATTGGCTTGAGGTTGATAATATTACAAGTGTTGCAGAGATGTTAAAAGAAAATGCAAAACGAGTATTCTTAGCTGTTGGTAGACAAAAACTTACTAATTTTGTACATATAGACAAAATTTGGTTTTTAATGCGATTAATCGAACCCCCCAAGAAAGATGATTTAATTCCACAAGGATTGATAATACTCGATCGCGGACCATTTAGATTAATTAAGGAAAAAGAGTTATTAATCGAACATCAAATTGATACTATTGTCAGTAAAAATAGTGGTGGAGATGCAACAATTGCTAAAATTACTGCTGCACGAGAATTAGGAATCAAAGTTGTTATGGTAAAACGTCCCCAACTTCCCCCAGGAGAATGGGTTAATAATGTTGAGGATGCTTTGATATGGTTGCTTTCATTCATAAAATCTACTAGCTACTGATATCATCAACCTTGGATAATATACTTTAAATCATGTAATTGAATAGTTGTAGATTAATCAATACAATAAATTTGATATTGTGAAATAA
>NZ_JASJDK010000146.1 GCF_030065675.1 Mastigocoleus sp. MO_188.B34
GCAATGATGGAAAGCCGGATGACGCGAAAGTGTCAAGTCCGGTTTGGGGAGAGGGATAGAGAAACACGCAGGCTGTGAAGTGTGAAGGTGCGCTCCGTCCCTACTCCATCTAGTCCCTTGCTCTAGAACTGAAAGATTAAACAGGTTTATTGGGTTAAGCCAGTGTCTTTTGGAAAGTACCGACCTTTAACTGTGTCGTTCGCGAAGCGCGTCTCAGCTAACATTACTTAATTGCGGGCTAACCACCCATCGGAAAAACGCCACTGTGGTTAAAACCACACGCGGCGTTTTTCCTCTCAGGTTTATAAAACCTGAGAGGAAAAACTACCGAGAATTTTTTATGAAAACGGAATTAGAATTTTAGACAATTCAAGTTTTAGACAGTTCAAGTTTTAGACAATTAAAGTTTTAGACAATTAATTTCCCTGGAAATAAATAATTATAAGTACTAATTAGTTAAACAACTAAATGTCTACAACTAAGTGTCTATAAGTTAAATGTCTGAGCACCAATAGGTTGTTGCGAAGGGTTAGTTTCCAAAGGCTGAGCGAATTTATATTCTGATAAAGCTCTTAAAGCCCGACTGTAATATGGGTCTTTCGTTGTTCCCAACAAATTCGGATTTGTATCCAGTTGACGTCTTTGTGAATCCGTCAATTCTAAATCAATGTCTGGAGTAATTCCCTTGTGGTTGATATCAGTTCCTTTGGGGGTATAGTAATGAGCAATAGTAATTGCAACTCCAGAACCATCAACTAATTCATGGACTGATTGCACTAAAGCTTTACCAAAGGTTTTAGTCCCAATAACCACTGCTCGTTTATTGTCTTTGAGAGCTCCGGTAAGAATTTCGCTGGCGCTGGCTGATTTATCGTCCACTAAAATTGCTAAAGGTTTATTGGTAAGAGCGGTGCGATTGGCTTGAGTTTGCTTGCTTCCTCCTTTTCGATCCACCGTGCGAACAATGTCGCCATCATCTAACCACATTTTAGCAATTTCAATACTTGCTCCGAGTAATCCACCTGGATTACCGCGCAAATCTAAGACAAATTCATCAACTTGCTTAGCTTCTAGTTCGCTAATCGCTTTTCGCATTTGCTCTGCAGCATGACCGCTAAACTCCCGCAAGCGAATATAACCTACACGACGCTTACCTTCTTCCCTTAAAGCATAATTCACAGTTGGTACTTCAATGGTTGTTCTGGTCAATTTCACGTTGAAATATCTTTGACCTTGACGTCCCACTTGCAAGGTAAGAATAGTACCGACCTTACCGCGAATTAATTTGGATGCTTCTTCCAAATTCATCTCGCGGGTAGGTTTACCATTAATTGCTAAAATTTCATCCCCTGCTTCAATACCTGCTCGCATGGCTGGAGAATTATCCAAAGCTTCAACTATGGTTAATTGCCTAGTTGTATCATCAAATTCCATACGAACCCCAATCCCAGAAATTTCACCGGAAGTTTGGGTGGTTAAGGATTTGTACTGCTTAGGATCCATAAATCGAGTGTAGGGGTCGTTTAGACCTTCCAACACTTTACGGATTGCGGTGTAAGCTTCTTCTTGAGAAGTATAGTCTTTACTTAATAACCTACGTCTAACAGCTTGCCAATCTTGTTGATTGAAAGATGAATCTACATATTCACGATCTACCAGTTGCCACACCTGGTCAACAATCGCTTTTGGACTATCCTGTAGTGCAGCCCTAACAGAACGACACCAAGCTAGACCAAATGCAGAAAATGTAGCCGTGGTGGCTATGACTCCACCAAGAAAAGCTACTTGCAGCGATGAGTAGGGTTTCGCAGATTGGTTCATGTATATTTAGCTGGATTTATCGTATTGTTGACAGTTTAACAATCAAACTTCGGAAACATTTATAAGTCTTTATGCTTAATAATTAAGTTTTTATGTTTAATAATTAGATTTTTATCCATTTTATTATTCACTATTTTTTTTCTTAAACAGTGAAGAAATTGTTTTGGTTTAGCAAAATATGTTGCGTTCGCTGCAGTTACCGCAGAATCTAGGAGTTAGGAGACAGGAGTCAGGAGATAGGAGTAGAACCTCGTTTAAACATAACTTTCAGGTTTGTAGGTGTATTTCACTGACTTGCAATTCGCTATAAAAACTTTTTCATAAAACCACTCTACAAGTATATCCTGATTTTTCAAGATATAAAATGTATTAAATAACACCTATAAAGTATGTTATGACTTTAACGAGCCCGAACTATTTTCGCTGCTGGGTTATATCCTTAACATCTTGAGCCTTGATAACAGATCAGTCTGAAGGATGAAAGCCAGGGAAAAACATAGCTCGGTATTAGTGATAAGGACATTATAGGTTAGAAATTTAGATGGTGAAGGTAAACACGCAAAATTTAAAATTTTTCTTGTGTGGAAGTGGAATAATACTTCCGCATAAATCCTGCTAAAAAATGAAGCATAAATTGTTATAAGTCTAAATTTATTTGAATATATCTAAATTTATTTGAATATAAATTTGGCGGTCAAATTTCCTTCAAACAACTTGAAAGTGTTTTAGAGGATGTTTCAAAAGTCATATTATTTACCTAATATATTTTGGATACCCCTAAATGCCCCTTGGTAAGTCGGACTTTTGCCCCCTTTTCAAGGGGTTTGGGGAATATCAACAATAATCTTCTGTAACAAAATATGCTTACAAAACTTTCTCTTAAGTATCGATATTTTAGCAATTAAGCTACTTTTTATCAGATTTTTTATGAAACGAAAAATTCGCGATCACTACAACATTCACCGAAAAAAAAAAGGCTGATAGTAAGAATAATATACACAGGATTAATATTCAAAAGAATAATTCAAAAATACTGGCATCAATTAATTTTTTTATTTTTTATTATTTTTGGAAGTTACTTAATTGTCAACTTCGTGACCCTAATATCCGCATCTTCTCAGTCCGCAGATGCAATTTTTGTTTTGGGTGGTAGTATTCAACGGGAGATTTATGTTGGAGTGCAAGCAGCAGAACATCCCGAAACTCCAATAATAATATCTAGTGGTTCTCAGGATCCTTGTATTAAATTAATTTTTCAAAAATATCTAGCAAGTATGCAGTCGCCAAGTTTGCAGTCAACGATTCTAAACAATGTCTGGCTGGAAAAGTGTGCTAAATCTACTTTTGGTAATTTTTACTATGGCATTCCAATACTGAAACGCTGGCATGTTAGAAAGGTAAAATTAATTACTTCTAGTACTCATTTGCCCAGAGCAAAATGGATGGCTCAGATTTTATTGGGTTCCCATGGAATTTGGGTTGAGCCAGATATTATTAATGAAAAAGGCGTTCCAGGTAATCGGGAATATTGGTTGAAAACTTCTTTGGATGTTACCCGCAGTTTATTTTGGGCGGTTGTTAGTCAATTTAGGGAACCGCAATGTGGAGAGGTGGTAAAACTTGCAGATGTTGACATGGATGAGTGGGTGAAGCGCGGGTTTAAGTGCGAGCGTCAGGTTCAGATTAAGATTCCTCAGTCTAAAGGTTCGCCACGTTAATTTTGGCAAATTCGTTTGGGGTCAAAACCCCCGTAGAGACGTTCCAGAGGCGAAGCCGACGCCAAAGGCTCTGGAACGTCTCTACATAACCTGGAAATGTATTATCTAGTAGTCAATGGCACTAATAATTTTAGGTATACTCCTAATTAAAGGTTATTAACTGTAATTTAAACTATGGATTTGTTAGTGGCTTGGGGAGTAGCACAGGCTGCAGGGTTTGTTTTTAAACCGATTTTGCAAGAATTATCGAATATTGCTAAAGATGCGGCGAAAGATTGGACTAAGGATTTATTAAAGAGTATCCCCAATGGTTTATTAAAGCGTTTGCAAAAAGAAGAGATAGATGTTGCTGTAGGTAAAGCTTTAAAGGAGTTTTTGCTGCTGGTACAACAGGAATTATGCTATGCAGATCTTGAAGATGAAGAATTGAAGCAGTTTATCAAGCCGTTTAGAATATTTATTGGTAATAAAGAGATTAAAGAAATATTAGGAAATGCTTTTACTTACGAATGCGAAGTTTTAGATACGAAGAAGTTAGAAGCTAAGTGGTATGAATTAGATTTAAAAGTATTACCAGATGAGTTTAATTGGAAACGAATTGGTAAACACTATCAGAAAAAAGTTAAAGCTATTATCAGAGAATCACCTGAACTGAGAAATGTTCTAGATTCCCAAAACCTAGAAGTTATTAAGGATAATACTCAAGCAACTGCAGGAATAATTCCTGATTTTGACTTAAATGTATATCAAGAAGGGATTAGAGAAAGATATGGCAAACTACAATTAGATAGTTTAGATACTAGTGGTTACGCCTATAACGATTTGAAGTTATGGCAAATTTTTATTGTTCAAAACGTTCGAGAAATACACTCGGTGTTACCGCAGGTTCATGAAATTCCAAAAGAGCATTTGAAAAGGTTGAGGGAAAGTCAGCAAGCAGAATTAGAAATAGAAGAAAAAGATTTAGAACGCTACAAGAAAATATATTTTGAGCAGCCGATACGTTCCGTATTAGAAATAGCTAATAATAAACAAAATCATAAGTACGCAGTTATTTTAGGCGACCCTGGTTCTGGAAAGTCTACTTTATTACAGTTTTTAGCATTAAATTGGGCTTCTTCACCTTTAAGTAATTTAATTTCTCAACCAATTCCATTATTAATCGAATTACGCACCTATATAAGACGACGGGATGAGAAAGAATGCAATAATTTTCTGGAATTTTTCCATAAATGTAGTGGGGTGATACATCATTTAAACCAACATCAGTTACAAATACAGTTAAAGAAAGGTAACGCTTTAGTAATGTTTGATGGTTTAGATGAAGTATTCAACCCTGCGAAACGGGAAGATGTAATTACTGATATTCATTGCTTCACAAATAAATATCCGAATGTGCAGATAATTGTTACTTCGCGGATTATTGGTTATAAACCTCAAAGATTACGGGATGCTGAGTTTAAGCATTTCATACTACAAGATTTGGAATTAGAACAAATTCAAGATTTCATCCATCGCTGGCACGAATTAACTTTTAATGATGAAGCAGATAAAATTAGAAAAAAAGAACGACTGCTATATGCAATTAAGAATTCATCAGCAATTCAAGAGTTAGCTGGAAACCCCTTACTTTTGACAATGATGGCAATTCTTAACCGCAACCAAGAATTACCAAGGGATAGAACTGAACTTTATAATCAAGCATCAAGAGTACTGCTGCACCAATGGGATGTGGAGCGTACTTTAGTCGAAGATAAAAGATTAGATCCAACAAGCATTGATTGTAAAGATAAACAGGCAATGTTGCGTCAAGTTGCCTATTTTATGCAAACCAGTGATAAGAGTTTGGCTGGTAATTTGATTAAAGAAAGCGATTTAGAAAGGATTCTCAAAAAATATTTAAAGACTATAGAAGTTGATAAAGCTAGAGTTGCTGCTAAGTTAATGATTGATCAACTCAGAACACGCAACTTTATGCTGTGTTACTTGGGTGCAGATTATTATGCTTTTGTACATCGTACATTTTTAGAATATTTCTGTGCTTGGGAATTTGTTTGGCAGTTTAAAGAAACCCAAACCCTAACAATTGAAACCCTAAAGAGAGAGGTTTTTGGTAAGCATTGGATCGATGAATCTTGGCATGAAGTTTTACGATTAATTGCTGGGATGATTGATGCCAAGTTTGTAGGACAAATTATTCAATATTTGATGATGATATCTGGAGAAGGGGAGAATTTTGTCAATCTATTTTTAGCGGCTGAGTGTTTAGCAGAGGTTAGAAATAGAAAGGTAATTATATCTATTGATCGGCAGCTATTGTCGAAGCTTAAAAAATTAATTCATGATGGTGGATACAGAGAGTCATTCCGCTCCTGCACTGAAGAAGATAAAAATAGAATTAGAAAGATTCGCACTCAAGCAATTAAAGCAGTTACTAATACTTGGAAGGAACGACCTGAAACCTTCACATGGCTTGAAAATCTTACCACTACCCATGACTCCTCTAATATCCGATGTACAGCAGTACGAGAGTTAGCTCGTAGTTGGAAAGATAGTTCCGATACTTTTACATGGCTTAAAGAACGCGCCAGCACCGATCGTTATTCAGATGTCCGATGTGCAGCATTACAAGAATTAGCTTATGGGTGGAAGGATCTCCCCGAGACTTTAACGTGGCTTAAACAGCGTGCGACCATTGATAATGATTCAGATGTGCGATGTGCAGCACTAAGAGAATTAGCTCATGGTTGGAGTGATCGCCCCGAAATCTTAGATATGATCCAGCAGTGCGCTACAAATAATGATTCTGGAAGCGTAAGACGTGCAGCAGTACAAGAGTTAGCTGGTGTCTGGAAAGAACATCCCAAGACCTTAGCCATTATTAAGCAGTGCGCCACTACTGATGATAATTGGGGTGTACGACGTGCAGCAATACAAGAATTAGCCCGTGGTTGGAAGGACTATCCTGAGACTTTAGTAATTCTTAAACAGTGCGCGATCGCTGATAATTCTAGTAGTGTGCGAGGTGCAGCAAGAATAGAATTGGCTCGTCGTTGGAATATTGTCCTAAAATGATGTTGTTGGTTAATTTGCGTTGGGTTTAACCCCTCACCCTAAAATTCCTAATTTTGCGTCGTTTATATTCGATAAAAAATATGGGCTAAAGTTTATGAATCTATTTCAAAGCACTTAAATCGGGGAAATTAATATGGTTTGGGAGTGATGGGTCAAACCCCCTTTCAATTTGCCAACAGCATCATTTATTTCAAGGTGGATTATTGGGCTAGATGACATTACTGCAAGTTGCTAGATTTAAGAAAAATCATTCCCAACCCTTTTTATCTCCGATGCAACAACCTGAATCGCTGATAAAGGAACCGCAGCAAAATACTGTTGCTGAAACTGTTCTTCCTTAATCGCAGCCAAAAACTGATTAATTGCTATTTCCAAATCCTGGGATTTAGTAGATAACTTTTGCTCAAACTGCAAATTCCTGTCTTGTCTTTGCAGAGAAAAACCTAACAAACGTAAAGCTTTCAAACCTAATTGCAAAGAATAATCACCAATATCTAGTTTTTCTAAAAGTTGCATACGAGTGACTGTTTCACGGGTGCGACTGAGATATTTTGCAATTCCAACTAAGGTTAACCAAATTTGACTCGGTGTTTGAAATTGAGGCTTTGACCATGCGATCGCTAGTGGTTGTCCTGCGTGGAGCGATCGCCGCAACCAAGCGCGCAGGTCATCCCAACTTCTGGGACATTTTTCTACTACTAGGGTTTTAGTAAGAATTTCATCTTCTTGCTTTTGAAGTTCTGCTATTTCAGGATTTCGCCAGTCAATTATCGATGCGCGCTGTTGAATATTAAAAGCAGAGTCAAGCGCGGGACGAACCGCAAGCAATCTGACTTCATAACGTCTTTTATAGGTGTTGTAATCAAGTTCGACTACACAATCACAACGTCCCGGGGGAATTTCATCTTTATAATGTCCCCACCACACACCAGGGAAGGGTTTATTTGTGGATTCGTCTTTGAGATTAAATTCACTTTTGATGTATTGTACTTTCTTTCCCCGCGAATCCTGTTGATTGCGATGCCAAGTATTTTCAAACCAGCAGTTTTTAATTAATAGTTTGGGGACGGGGTTTCCCATTCCGCAAGGTTCAATTAATTTAAGCTCGAAAAATAATTCTTTACCTAAGTCTGCGACGGTTACCGTTAAATCTACTTCAATAGTTGGAGTCAGGACAATACCGGCTAAAGTTTGACGCAACTGTTGGTTAATTGCTTCGGTAAATAAAGGAATATTTTCTACTGCTAAACTCAAACCTGCAGCAAAGGGATGTCCGCCAAAACGATGTAATAAATGGGCTTGGTCTTTTACTAGTTTGTATAAATCTACTCCATTGATTGAGCGGGCAGAACCACGGGCGAAAACTTGTGAATCATCTTTTTCTTCTGAAGATGTTGGAGCTTCAGTACTTAACAAAATTGTCGGGCGACCTGTTTCCTGTGCTACTTGTCCGGCGACTAAACCCAAGACACCCACAGCCCATTGGGGGTCGGACAAAACAATGACGCTAGTGGTAGATAAATCTAATTGATTTAGTTTTTGAGTTACTTGATTCGCAACGTCTTTTTGCAGGGACTTACGGCGAGTATTAGCTAACTCTGTGAATTCGGCTAACTCTTGAACTCGATCGCGATCGCTACTTGTGAGTAATTCCACGCAAAAAGATGCATCGCCTTGAATTCTACTTACAGCATTAATGCGTGGACCCAAACCAAAAGAAATATCTGTGGGGCGATCGCCATTTTTTTGACAAAGTTCTAATAATCTTCCCACACCCGGTCTGCGTCTGCTTTCTGGAGTCAGTTTAAAATCTTGCTGCAGTTTGTTAATTCCCACTTGAGCTAGATAGCGACAATCTCCACTTAACTGAACTAAGTCTGCAATTAAACCCACAGCAACTAAATCTAATAAATCGGATAATGGGTGTTGAGGTTCTTGAGGTAAGGTTTGATAAAGTGCTTCTACCAGTTTGTAAGCGACCGCAACCCCAGAAAGATGGTAAAGTCGATGCTCTTCAGGTAAATATCGGGGATTAATAATTGCTTTTACTGGAGGACGTTCCGGAGGTAAGGTGTGATGGTCTGTAACTATAACATCTATTCCTAACTGATTTGTATAAGTAATTTCACTAATGTTAGTACTGCCCGTATCGCAGGTAATAATTAACTGACAACCTTGCTTGAAAACTCGATCTATTCCCGCAACATTTAAACCATGGGATTCTGTAAACCGATTAGGAATGTAGTAAATCAACTGGGTATGTTTGCAAAAAAACTCTCCCAAACCATCCCATAACACAGCAGTGGAAGTAATACCGTCAGCATCGAAGTCTCCCCAAATACAAATTTTTTCCTTGACTTCCCATGCTTTTTTTAAGCGTTTCATCGCCAGTTCCATTTCCTGTGCAAAAGCAAATGGACTTGCAGGTTGATAATTGGGAATTTTAACAAAAGCTTCTAATTGATCAAGTTCGCGAATTCCCCTTTGCCATAATAACTGGGCTGCAAACTTACCATCGCTAGCAGATAAATACTGTTTTACAGCTGTTTGGAACCACTCCGGTAATCTTTCTGTTGGTTTTAAAATCCACTGTTGCTGTTGTTCGAGCATGACAAGGTTGAATCGAAGCTGCTACTCCTTATATTATCGGCCGGATTTTATATTATTAATCGGGTTGTTTTGCTGACCAATCAGGATATTCTACCTTTGCAATTTCTTCTGCTTCTTCTGGTAATAATTTACCTTCATTAACTGCTATTATTCCACCTAAATATTTACTCATCAAATTGAGGTTATTTTCTACTATACAAAAAATGAGATTTGAATTTATATTATCTTTAATTACTTCAACACTGGTTTTACAGCGCACCTCTCCAGTATCAAAGTTTAGCTCAAAGTTACCAATATTGATGGAATAATTAATTCGATGCAAGAACTCAGCAATATCTTGTTTGCTCTCTCTTCTAATATAAAACGGAGCAATCGAGTAAAAAATCATTTTTCTGAAAGAAATAGTTTCTTCAGCGATTGCTAAACATCTCCATTGACCATCTCTACCATCATATTCCAGATTTAAAATAGGTTTATCTTTAACTTGAGAAGGTTTCCAATCTTCTTCTGGAACAAAGAAATTTACTATTTTTTCAAAAGTTTTATTTTCTTTACATTTCATTTCATGTTTTGTCAAAGCGATCGCCACAGGATAGTGCATTATTTTTGCACTCCAGCTTAATTGCTTGATTCTATCTTTTCGTAACGATTATTATTCATTATTTTTAGAGCTTTCATCTGCGGTCGCACTCATAGAAACCTCAGCAGTAATAGCGTCGGTTTTACGAGTACGAACGGGACGCATTCTTCTATAACCTGCACGTTCGGCTTTCTGATGTTCGTATTCTATAAGTTTGCTGTAGAATTCATGTTTACCTAAATTCATTGACAATACAATATGTTCGCGAACATCACCAAAACCTTTACGCTTAAAAAACTTCACCGCAGGGGTATTTGCTGGGTCGGTATCTACCAACATAAATCTTGCCCCATCTTCAATCATCCGGGCAATAATTCGATCAACTAACTTGTCTGCAACTCTACGACGTTGAAACTTGGGACTAACTCCCAACCACAAAATATATCCGTAAATCCAAGAAGCTTTAGTAATAATTGTTCCTAAAACAAATCCTGCTAGCTGTTCGTCAATTTCAGCAACTAAACAATATTCTGGATCCGTATTGTAAAGTCCAATTACTTCCCACTCATCCCAAGTTCGATATAAATAAGGATATAGATCGCTAGTAAATAATTCTTCCCCCAAATGAAAAACTGGGGCGATGTCATCAATACCTAACTCGCGCACATAAACCGTATTAGTTTGTTCAACACTCATAAAATAATTTAGTCAAATATCTACCATTTAGGTTTTTTTACTCAAAAATCCTGAATTGGCAGCACAAAAAACTCAAGAATATTTCATTCAAAGAAATACTTCTTCAATTGTAGCGAGATTGACTCAAGTCCTATCTACTACTTTTAATTCCTCAGTGTTTGAAACATAATTTTCCACGCAGCCATTAGCATACTGATATTTTTTACAGAATTTGTGTCCCCAATTCTAGAGAACTGGAGTTTTAGTCGCATTCCCATAGTGGGGAAGTACTAATTGAACCAAGCCGCAAACTGGAAAAATTGTCCTCGGAAAACCTGTAATAATCTTTGCCAAACACTCGCATCTGTTTGTTTGCCAAACTGTAAATAAGGAGCAGCAGCAGTTCCCTGCACCCACAACACTAAATCAAATTGACGAGGCTCAGTAAAAACTTTATTTAAATTAACTCCGCGAACTTCACGTTTTCTCCAGAATGGAACTAATTTTTTACCTGTCAGTAGGTTGTCAGCTTCATCAAGAAAACTTAACCAGCTATCAATCATTGGTTGAGTAACTACAGCATTGGGAATAACTGCTTTCTGTTTGGGATTGGGTAACCATTCGCGATCGTTATCGGTTTCAGCTAAAATCAATTTCCAGGATTGGCGACTTAAAGCTGTCACTGTTTGCAAATTTTGTAAAGCAGCAGTCAAACGCTCTGGTTCTACAACAGGAAAATTAATTAAGTGAATCAATGCGACGAAGTCACTGATATTAGCAATACTAAAACCAAATGCTTCCCTTTCACTAATCAAAAATGGGTAAGGAATTTGTGGTTTCGCAAACAATAAATGAGCAGTAGACTCAAATAATTTACTTGTATCGTGAGCTAAAACAAACTGGACCATTGCAGACAGCAAATTACAATATCCTTTGAGCCACACTACATCACCTGCATCAAAGGCGATCGCAAAATTTCGTGCAGTTGTTTCTGTTGCTTGCATTCCCGTAAGTAAACTAAAGGTTTTCCAAAAAGATTCATTTGCTTCCAACTTTCCATCAGCATTGAAATCCATTCGCGTTAGACCAATGCGGAGTGGTAGCTTAACTCTATCGTCTTTAATTGGTTCCAGAGTATTTTTAACTTTATCCAGATCGTTGAGTAAGTCTTGGAGAATATTTCGAGTATCTTGGTAAGTAACTGGCTGTGGTTGAGGATTAACAGGGACTGGAAGGCGTAAAATTGGGAATAATTGGGTAACAGAATTTTGCTGCAAACCATAACGATGTAGGGATTGCATTAATCTTTCAGTTCCACCCATCAATTGCACAACTCCCAATCCAAATCGGATGTTATCATCACTCGGGTTTTCAGAGAGCTTAGAAAGAAGAACTGCTTCTCCTTCTTGAAATTTAGCCGTTGTTAAATATTGCTCAATGGAAGATAAGGAAGTTGGTGTTGCTGATTTAACTAATGGTGCAAATGGAAATATAAGGGTAATAATCAGTAATAAAGAACATATAAAAAGGCGTATAAATTTTTGTCTCATTGATTTTGGTAGCTAAAACTAACTTTTATATACTGTAAGACTGGCGAATTAATTACTAACTGACCGACTTCTAGTAACTTCAATACTAATTTTGCCCCCAAAATCAGGGATAGGTGCTGCTACCTTAGTTAAAGTGACTTCGACTTTTGTCAGGCGATCGCTCTGTTGGAGAATGGAATCAGCTATAGTTACTGCTAACTTTTCAACTAGAGCAAATTTGGATGTTTGAACCAGATGTTTTATTAAATCAATTACGCTCCGGTAATCTAGAGTATCTTTAATATCGTCAGTACCAGCAGCAGTTGAAACATCTAAATAAAGACTAGTATTGACTTCAAACCATTGCCCTAAAACCTGTTCTTCTGGTAAAAACCCAGTATATCCATAAGCACGAATTTCTGTTAAATGAATGCAGTCCATTTTAATTTATGAGTAGTTTTAATTGACACAGGTCTTTAAAAAAAAGGATTTTGAAAAAATGTGGGGTCTGAAGTCCGACCACTTTAAGAGTTCTCTACTTCCTTTTATGCAAAAATATAACCTTCTAATAACCTGTACGCTTCTACATAGATAATTTTTTGTTAAAAGTAACTTGATGACAATTAATTTTAGAAATGTAAACGAGCTGTGGGCGTATACTTTAGCAGAAACCACAAAGCGTTTGGGGCTATGCTGTGCTGTTATTTGTCCGGGTTCCCGTTCCACACCTTTAGCAATCGCATTTAGTCAACAAAAGCCCGATATTGAAGTTATACCAATTCTTGACGAACGTTCTGCAGCATTTTTTGCTTTGGGAAGAGCAAAGGTCACCGGTAAACCCACTGTTCTTGTGTGTACGTCAGGAACCGCAGGAGCAAACTTTTACCCAGCCATAATTGAAGCAAAGGAAAGCCGGGTACCACTTTTAGTATTGACTGCTGACCGACCGCAAGAATTACGGGATTGTCATTCCGGACAAACTATAGATCAACTTCGACTCTACGGTAATTATCCTAACTGGCAAACTGAATTAGCTATACCCTCTCCTGACTGGAGAATGTTGACTTACTTACGACAAACAATTATTCATGCTTGGGAACGTTCTTTATATCCAGTTCCGGGAGCAGTACATTTAAATCTTCCTTTTCGAGATCCTTTAGCACCCACACCTGATTTTTTCGATTTAAGTGAGTTCACTTCCAAATTAAACACAAAAGAACTTCAAGCTGAAGAATTTTTTGCACATTTAGATCCTAATCTCGACTTACCAATTACTAGCGATAAATTAATCAGGAACAATCCAAATAAATTAAGTGATACTGGGCGAATAGCTATTAGTCAACAAATTTTACAAGCATTGGGTTTGCAAGCATCAGGTTTGCAAGCATCGCGAGGTCTAATAATTGCTGGTGTTTCACAAACACAAATTTCACAAACACAAATTTCACAAACACAAATTTCACAAACACAAAATACTAAAGAATATTGTGAGGCGATTTCTAGATTAGCTATTTATTTAAATTTTCCAGTACTTGCTGAAGGTCTTTCTCCAGTGAGAAACCACAGTGACCTCAATCCAAATATTATTTCGACCTATGACTTGATTTTAAGGAATCGCCAATTAGCACAGCAACTAGTACCGGAAGTAGTAATTCAAATCGGCGAAATGCCGACAAGTAAAATTTTACGTAATTGGTTAATATCTAATGATGCCAAACGTTGGATAATAGATCCTTGCGATCAAAACCTTGATTCATTGCATGGAAGAACTACTCATATACGTACTGCGGTAGAAAATATTCAGGTTCCCGAACCTCAAGCAAAAGATCCAAGTACTAACCCATACCTACAAATGTGGCTTGCAGCAGAGATACAAACGAGAAAAAACATCGATAAAACTTTGGCTCAAAAGTCAGATTTATTTGAAGGAAAAGTTGCTTGGTTGTTATCGCAAGTACTCCCACCCCATACCCCACTCTTCATAGCCAATAGTATGCCGGTAAGGGATGTAGAATTTTTCTGGAAACCGAATTCATTGGGTATCAAACCATTTTTTAACCGTGGAGCCAATGGTATTGATGGTACATTATCCACTGCTCTGGGAATATCCCATGGTCAGCAAAATAGCGTGATGTTAACGGGTGATTTGGCTTTACTCCACGATACTAACGGTTTTTTACTCAGCAATAAGTTTATTGGACATCTGACGATTGTACTAATTAACAATAATGGTGGCGGTATTTTTGAAATGTTAGATATTGCTAAGTTTGAACCACCATTTGAAGAATTATTTGCAACCCCCCAGAATATCGATTTCACTAAACTTTGTGCAACCTATGGTGTAGAACATGAGTTAATTAGTTCTTGGGAAGATTTATGTCAAAGATTAAATCCTTTACCAACTAAAGGAATTAGAATTTTGGAAGTACGAACAAATCGTAAGACTGATGCTATTTGGCGCAAGGAGAATTTAGAAAAATTTGCAGCTCGAATTTCTGTTTTGAGTGATGATTCTTGATTTTCCGAAATCGACAAAGAGCAGATGTAGTTATATTTAGAGCGAACATATTATAAACAACTTCTATCACTTGCCATAGAGGATATACCTCATTATCAACGCCCAGTTTCCATAACTGGGCTTTTGGCTTAGGAGCAATCTTTGTTTTCACATTAACACCATACTATTAAACTTAATACAAAGCAAAATCATGTATTGAATACAAAAATTGAATTAGTTAAAGTTAAAATCAATCTTTAAACATGCACACAAGACAATAATATTTTATTTTCTTATGTTTTTGTAAACTTTCATAAACTATTCATCTAAAAACTTTTATTTCCAGGAATCATAGAAAGTTAATTTATCCTTAAATGTTCAAATGGTTAATCAATAACCTAAACTTTTTTGCGGAGTAATTTAAGTTGCATAAATCTACATCAAAAATGCCCGTCAAATGCTTTGTTATTTACTGTTGATTACATATTTATGTAGTGTGTACCCTAAATTTACAGATCTCGGCAAGACACCTATTTTTATCGGAAAACTCCGTATTTACTATAGGTTATCTACAGCTAAGTAGGCGATTTAGGCATTCTTGTACAAAGCTTGCTACTGGTTTCATATAGCATTAATAAGACTAATATAACCGGATGCAGTTAAGTATAAAAAGCTTCGAGCTTTCTGGATATTATACAAATTTTAGAAATTATATAAATTTTGGAAATTATGTGATTTCTAGAAAATATATGAAATATAAGAATTTGACCATGGATTAACCTGATTGTGACCTCTAGAAATTACCGAAGCACTAAGTTTATAAGTTATGAATTATGGGTCATGAAATATAGGTCATGAAATATAGGTCATGAATTTTAGATCGTGAATTTTTAGGTTGTAAACTTCCAGCAATGAATTATCAGGTCATAAATTTCTAAATTTTGAGTTCCAAAAATCGCGATTCTTAGTAAGGAATAACAAATGCAAAAAAATATAAAGCAAACAGATATACTACGCCAAATAACAAAGTACATCCGCCAAAATTTAGAATTACAAGTTATTTTGACCGCAGCAGCAGCAGATTTACGTTCGTTTCTGGAAATGGATAGGGTAAAAGTTTGTAAGTTTAACCCAGATGGTAGCGGTCAAGTCATTGCAGAATCTGTAGACGATAATTGTTTACCAGCTATGTTAGGGTTACATTTTCCGGGGGATGAGATTCCAGCAGAAACTCGTGAATTATATGTCAAGGTAAAAGTACGTTCCATTGTAAATGTTGACACAAAGGAAATTGCTCAAAGTGCGGTTTATGATTTGGAGACAACAGAGATAGTCCCTGAAGAGATTCGCTATCGTTCTGTAGATCCATGTCATTTGGAATATTTAACGGCCATAGGAGTTAAATCTTCTCTTGTATTGCCCATAATACATGATGAAAAACTCTGGGGCTTACTAGCGTGTCATCATAGTGAACCGCGTGTAATTTCAGAGTCAGATTTGGAGTTGGTGCAGATGGTTGTCGATCAAATTTCAATCGCGATCGTCCAAAGTACTTTACTATCTCAAATGCCAGAAAAAGCCGCCCGGGACAGTAGTCTCAGACATATTGTAACCTTGCTACACTCCTTATCTACTGTGGAGCTACAACCAGCTTTAGCACAGGCTATTGTTGCATTTGGTGGTTCTGGTGGAAGACTTTGTATTAGAGAAAAAAAGCAAAGTAGCTACCCTGAAGATTTTATAGACTGCTTGAGTTCCAGTAATTATCTCAAGGTTTATACCTATGGGAAACAACCTGTGATGCCAGAACTAGCAAAATATAAATTGATGGAGCAATATAGTATTTGGCAAGAACGTTATAAGTTTGGCAACTATGATGATATTTGGGCAATTTCAGACATTTATCAAGTACATGAGTTGCGTTTCCTACAAGTTGCTTTTCAAGGTTCTAAAGTTCGTAGCATATTAATGATTCCGCTACATCATCGTCAAAAATTATTGGGATATTTAAGTATTTTTCGGAATAAAGTTGAGAAGGAAACTGTTTGGGCTGGAGAGTTTGACTCAGATCAACGACAATTATACCCACGTCAGTCACTTAATGCATGGCGAGAGTACAACAAAACACCAACTTCTCAATGGTCTGCAGAAGAAATTCAACTGGCAAATGAGGTAGGTAAACAATTTTCCTTTGCAGTTCATGAATATCAGCTACAACAAGATTTACACAAGCAAACAAATCATTTGCAACGTTCAATACAAAAACAGGAGACATTGGTAAGAGCTTTGACCAAAATGCGGCAAATTTCCCAGTCACGCTTTTAGTATGTACTTGCTCGAATTAGCTACTTATTGAAAAACTTAGAATACACTTATATTCTGAGTGAACAATTTTGATTAAAACTATATAGAGACGTACATTCGTGCGTCTCTACAAATATTTTTATACATAATTTTGAGATGACTAAGTAAGGAGACAAAAATATTTTTGCTTTTAAGTCATCATTGTGATATTCGGAACGATATATTTATCTACCAATAAAACTTCAACAGTTAATAATTCATGAACTTTTTTAGGATATTAGAATATTAATTCTAGCCTCTTCTTCTTCTGTCTGGTCTACCGTTGTTAGGTACGGGTTTTCTATTTCCCCAGGACTTCAGCCAATCCATTGTTTTTGCGACAATATCTGTTGTTGATTTTTGTTGTGTCATGATTTTTACTGAATTAACTCCAAAATTTACTACATTTATTCATTTATCAATTCCAGAAAAACTAACAAATAAAATCTAGATACAGCGCTACGTAATAAGGGTAGAACATTGGTAAATCCTGAGAGCTATAATTTGTAAGCTTTTTAGTTCTTACTTGCACTTAACGCTATATTATGTAGCTTGATTTAGTCATAATAATGATTTCAGCAATTAGGTTTTAGGAAGTTCCTAACTCTTAACTCTAAAAATTCAGGGTAGTTCTCACATGTCAATTTTGATTTGAGTTGAGAACTACCCTAGTTTGTTAAGGATTAGCTACTGGGAATCACCAACAGCTAATTGATACCTGATAACTGTTAACTTTAAGCCCCTAAGGACTTGGTGTTAGCGATAAATTGATAACTGACAACTGACTCTAAACCTTAGACATTGGTTTTAAAAACAACCAAGCAACAAAGAAAGTTGCTGCTGTAAATAGTTGCGTCAAATCTAATGCAGATAGGTAACCATCGGAAAAAGAAGCAATACTTCTGTCTGTAATCCCAAACAACCAACTAGAGATACCAAATAACCAAATTCCATTTTTGAGACTACCTACAAAATCCTTAGAGTCTTGTTTTTGCTGGTTTTCCATGACCATTTATTCCGTTGCTGAATAATTAAATCGAGCGACTGACTGACTAATTTCAAATACTCCTGCACCTTGATTAACTGAGTAAAAAAAAAGATACATATACTTATATTAATAAATATTTCAAAAACTTGATTTGTGTTTGTAGATCTACATCACATGTAATTAGGCTTTTCATAGATACCCTAGTGTTATATGCAACATGTATTTTGAAGTTTTATACATTCCAATATTAAAAAAAGTAACTTTTGTGACAAAAAAGTTAATATGTGTTTAATCTTTGACTTAAATTTCGCTCGAGAATTGATACAAAATTTTGGAAATCAGGAAAATTTCAGTTCCGATCGCAAATAATCACTATTTATATGAGTGGGATAATTGATTAAAAAATAAAAATCCAAATATAGATAAAAATCAAAAGTGTAAATAGTAATGGGAAAGCAACCTCTGAAAATAAATGCAGCCTAACCAGAGGTATTAAGACCGACTTCCCAAGTCTCCTGCTGAAAATCCACGACTGCGACCATCAAAATGATACTCACGGCTTGACAAGCTCACAAGTTCACCAAGTTTTTCCAATAGGATGAAGATAGAAATTAATCGCGAAATAAAAATTGCAAAATAAAATTATATAAAAACTAGGAGCTGAAGGTAATTAAATAAAATTCACTGCGATTATTCAACGAGGTTTCATCTTAAGGGTTAATCAAAATGTTTCTGAATCGGCAACAACAAATTATTAATCTTTGGGTTGTGTTTTTACTGGGGACAATATTCCACACTCAATTAGCTCTAATACCCTTATTTCATGGGGTTAGTGTGACCGTACATGAGAATCACGAAACTAGTAATTTATTATTAATTCTATGGTTAATGTTAGCATTCTTTATCTTGCCAATGTTAGCAATAGTTTCTACTACTTTTATTAACTCAAAACGCTACAGAGTTATTCATTTTGGCTTGACAGTTTTTTATTCAATAATGAATTTATTCCATGTGGGTCTTGATTTACTAGTCACACCTATTGCATGGTATCAAATCACATTGATGCTATTTCTACTGATTGTTGGTTTATTATTGAATATTGTTTCTTTCCAATGGATGAAAGAAATTAAGTACAAAAATAAATTGCATACTGTGTGATCCCAGATTGTTATAATTTTTCACACTATTGTGAAGAGATTATTTTTAACCTTTGAGAATTAATTGAATATTTTTCTGTACTTGTTCAAGTTCTTGACGCTTTTGAGAAATCCAAGCTTTATCAGCTTCACGTTCTTCTAGAGTTTCTTGATGAGCTTTTTCTTGTTGTTCTAAGAGGTTTTCGTAGAGTGAAATCGCTTGATCAATGACGTGGCTCACTGACTTAATTTTACTATCAAAGACTGTATTAATAATTTCCCCCAACTTCTCGTTAACTTTTTCTAGAGACTCACGAAACTTTTTGAGTCCTTCCTCCACAATTTTTCTTTTAATTTGGTCATGCAATCCATCAATATCAAGCATTTCTAAGCCAAATGAACTTGCAATCATTGCCGTAATGCTAGCAATAATAATTGTGATGAAACCAATTCCTGTAAATGTTAATAATCCTGCAGCTAAAGCACCACCTATACCAATACCACCGACAATTCCACCACCTCCCATAAAATCATCATCAATACCATCAATTGAGATTTTCAAAGTTTTGCTAAAAGAAGTATTGATATTAGTATCTAAATCGCTAAATGTCGCTTGAATTGCATCTAGTTCGTGTTATATATTTGCATCCAAAATTTCTACTCCTTGCACAATCAATTAATATTTATGTTCCAGCCATAAATACGCAAAGAGTGCGAAATCTATATCAATGAACAAGGTGCTCTTGCTGGTTACAAAACATTAGTTCCAAAGAATTTACAGCAAGCTTCCAATTTAGCGATTGCAAATCTCTATCACTACTTCAATATTCGCGACGAATCGGATACAGAAGAAGAATC